>JBDTPR010000299.1:0-7785 GCA_039932635.1 Candidatus Solibacter sp. | reverse complement strand
GTGGATTACCCGGCCCCCAGCACGGCAGATCCCAGCATCCGCAAAATCTACATCGCCAAAGTTGCCGCCGCCGAAACCCGCACTCTCGCCCTGGGAGGCGTCGCCGCCAAAGTCACCGTCGTCACCCTCGACAAGGGCATTACCAAAGCCGAACCCCTGCGCTCAGATCCCGGCTTCATCCGCGGAACCATAGTCTACGCCCAGAGCGAACTGCTCCCCCTCGCCGAAGCTGTCATCGCCGATCCCCTCTGCGGCGGCGATAGCGAAATCGAACTCGACGGCCTCTACAGCGGACTCGAACCGGGCCGCTGGCTGATCGTCTCCGGGGAGCGCGCCGATGTGACTGGCGTCACCGGCATACCCGCCACGGAACTGCTCATGCTCTCCTCCGTGCGCCATGGCACGGCCGAAGTCCAGCCAAAGAGCGCTGCCAAAGCCAAGCCCACCCCCGCGGCCATCAGCGTCGTCGGCGGTTCGTCAGGCGGCCCTGCCGTTGACCCGCTTCCCGCCGAACCCGTACCTGGCGAGAAGACGCATACCTACATCAAGATCGCCTCTGGCCTGGCCTACTGCTATCGCCGCGATAACGTCAAAATCTATGCCAACGTGGTCCATGCCACTCACGGCGAATCCGTGAGCGAGTCGCTCGGCAACGGCGATGCCGCCCGCCCGTTCCTGCAATTCGTTCTCAAGCAAGGCCCGCTCACGCAAGTCTCTGCCGCCACCGCCACCGGCATTCAGTCCACGCTACAGGTCCTGGTGAATGACGTGATCTGGACCGAGACCGACTCCTTCGCCGGCATCAACCCCTACGACCGGAAGTTCGTCACCAAAACCGCTGACGATGCCTCCACCACGGTTATCTTCGGGGATGGCGTTCGCGGCGCACGCACCCCCACCGGCCTCGATAACCTGCGCGCCCGCTATCGCAAGGGCATTGGCGCGAGCGGTAACCTCATCGCCCAACAGATCAGCCAGCTTGGCGACCGTCCGCTCGGTGTGCAGGCTGTCATCAATCCTTTGGCCTCCACCGGCGGCGCCGATCCGGAAACCCGCGACCAGGCTCGCCGCAACGCCCCCCTCGCCACCACGGCGCTGGACCGCCTGGTCTCCACCCAGGATTACGCCGATTTCGCCCACACCTTCGCCGGCATCAGCAAAGCCTCCTCCGTCGAACTCCCGGGAATCCGCGGCCAGCTTGTCCACGTCACCATTGCCGGGCTCGACGATATCCCCATCGCCGAGTCGTCAGATCTCTTCCGCAATCTCCGCCTCGCCATGATCCGCTTTGGCGATCCGCTCCAGCCACTTCAAGTTGCCGTGCGCGAGCGCATCCTGCTCGTGATGAGCGCCAACGTCAAAGTTGCGCAGGGCTACCTTTGGGAAAAGGTGGAACCGGTGGTACGCCAGGCCGTCCTCGATGCCCTGGGCTTCGACCATCGGGATCTCGGCCAGTACGCCTTCCTCAGTGAGGCTATAACCGCCATGCAGGCCGTCGAGGGCGTCGAATACGTCGATGTCGATTCCTTCGGCGGAGTCTTCGGGCTCAAGGCCGATGGCACGCGCCTTTCGCCGGCGGAGATCGCCGCGCAGGTCGCCAAGATATCCCAATCCAAACCGCTGGATCGCGTCCCCGCGCACCTGGCGCGGTACACCGGCGGCGTCCTTCTTCCCGCCCAGGTGGCCTATTTCGCGGCGGACCAGAAACCCACCCTCGTGTTGAATGAGGTCAAATCATGAACACCCTGGCAGATCCCCGGCAGGACCGGCTCTTCCAACTGCTCCCCGCCATTTATCGGATTCGCGATGAAGAGCGCGGCTTCCCACTGCGCGCCTGGCTTCGCGTGATGGCCGCGCAGGTCAACGTGGTGGAGGACGATATCGCCCAGCTCTATGACAACTGGTTCATCGAAACCTGTCAGGACTGGGTCGTGCCTTACATCGGCGACCTGGTGGGTTGGCATCTGGTTCAGGAAGCCGGTCTCCCCGGCGATTCGCCCGTCGATCAGGCGCGCAACCGCGCTCTCATCCCGCGCCGTGAAATCGCCGCGATCATTCGCTCCCGCCGCCGTAAGGGCTCGCTCGCCCTGCTCGAAGAGCTCGCCATATCGGTGGCCGGCTGGCCCGCCCGCGCGGTGGAGTACTCGCGCAATCTGGTCGCCGCACAAGGCCTCAATCATCTGAACCTGGATCGCGGCCGCACCCTGGATCTGCGTGACGCAGCCGCCCTGGACCGCATTAACAGTCCGTTCGATACCTTCGCGCGCACCGCTGGCCTACGCCGCCCCAACTCCGCCTACGCCACCGGACTCTACAACACGCCCAGCGTGGCGCTCTACGTCTGGCGTCTGCGATCCTACGCACTCAATTTCGCGCCTGCCACCTGCGTCGAAGAGGTGGCTCCCAATTGCTTCACCTTCAGCGTGCTGGGCCACGATTCGCCCCTGTTCAATCAGCCGGTGCCCGAAACCGATCCCACCACAATCGCGGGCATTGCCAACGTCCCCGGCCCCATCAGCCGGCGCGCCCTGGACGCAATCTGCGGCAAGGGCCATGGCCGAAGGGCCCGACACTGCGCCTCCGCCGATTACTATGGCGAAGGCAAGAGCTTTGCCATCTGGCGCATGGTGGCCCAACGCGATCCGGGCGACCCCAAAAGCGCGCGCGTCAAATACGTCCCGCAACTGATTCCGCGCGGAGCCATCGTCGTCGCCGATCTCAGTTCCTGGGATGCCGCCCCGCCCCGCCGTGGGTCTGTCGCCGTGGATCCGGTGCTTGGCCGCATGCTCTTCCCGGAAGAGGAAACACCCAAGCAGGGCATCTGGGTGGCGTACCACTACGGCTTCAGCGCTAATATCGGTGGCGGCAGCTATCCCCGGCCCATGTTGCAGCCGGCTGCGGAAGCATTCACTTACCTGCGAGTCTCTAAGACCGGCGACATCCAGACCATCGAGGCAGCGCTACACGCCTGGCGTAGCGATCCCGATGCCCCGCCGCGCGCCATCGTCGAGATCACCGATAACGCCGTCTACACCGAACGGCTGCGCATCGAACTCCGCAAGGGCGAGAGTCTCCAACTCCGCGCCGCCAGCGGTTTCCGCCCCGTCATTCGCCTGCTCGATTGGCGCGTCGAAGGTCCCGACGTTCTGGCGATCTGCGGCGAGCCCGGCAGCCGCTTCGAACTCGATGGCATCGTCGTCTCCGGCCGCAATGTGGAACTCGGCGGCGACCTCTCTCAAGCCACTTTCCGGCACTGTACGCTCGTCCCCGGCTGGTCCCTGCAATGCGGATGCGAACCTAAGCGTCCCACCGAGCCCAGCCTGGATATCCTCGCGCCCAACATTTGCGTGGTCATCGAACATAGCATCGTCGGCCGCATCCAGGTGCGCCCCGAGGTGCCCTCCCTCGATGTCGCCGAGCCGGAGGGCTCCGGACGCCAGGACGTGCAGCGCGCGCGGTGTTCCGGCATCGGCCCCGGCTACCGCCTCGATCCCATCACGATCTCCATCACCGATTCCATCGTCGATGCCACCTCCGACACACGGGAAGCGATCGGTGCGCCGGGCTGCCCTGTGGCCCACGCCAGCCTCACCATCCTGCGCTCCACCGTCATCGGCCGCGTGGAGGTCCACAACATCGAACTTGGGGAGGATTCCATCTTCACCGGTAGAATCTTCGTCGCGCGCCGTCAGGCCGGCTGCCTGCGCTTCTCCTCCGTTGTGCCGGAGTCGCGCACTCCGCGCCGCTACCGCTGCCTGCCCGATCTGGTGGACCAGAATCCCGCCACCCGCGACGCGGAGCGCATCCGGGTCCGCCCCATCTTCCGCGGCACTCGCTATGGTTCGCCCGACTATTGCCGGCTCTCCGATCGGTGTGCTCCCGAAGTGCTTCGCGGCGCCCATGATGAAGCCGAAATGGGCGTGTTCCACGATTTGTACCAGGCTCAACGGCTCGCCAATCTGCGCGCCCGCCTGGAAGAGTTTGTCCCGGCCTCTTCGGACGCCGGTGTTCTATTTGCAGACTGAGCGAGGTGAATGCATGAAAGGCGATTTCTCCAGATTCACGTACGATGCGGTGAATCCTTATAGCCGCGTACTGATGCAACAGGGCCGTGTCCTCCTGGACGCCGATTTCAACGAATCGGCGGAAATTCAGGTCCGCGACCTTCGCGCCCTGGCGCGCGATCTCATCGGCCCGCACGCCGCTCCCGCCGGACCTAACGGCGAGGAGACAGGCGCCTTTAAAATTGCGCCACGCGTGGATGCCCATCAAGCTCCTGTCAAAAACGATTTCTCCATCGGCGCCGGCCACTATTACGTGCAGGGCATTCTTTGCCGCAACGCTGGCGCCGCCTATCGCGAGCAAGGCGGTTGGCCGGACGATAAGGCGCCGTTCGACGACAGCAAGCGCTACCTCGTCTATCTCGACGCCTGGGAGCGCCACATCACCGCCACGGAAACCGATGACGTGCTCAATGAGCCCGCCCTGCGCGGCGCCGATACCTGCACGCGCGCCCAGGTGGTCTATAGCGTTCGCACCCTCATCTACGAGCCGGCCGGCGCAGAAGACCTCAAGGCCGACTATCAGGCGTTCCTTAACGCCCTCAAGCTGGTGGACGCCGGCCGTCTCGCGGCGCGTGTCGAAAAACCGGCCGATCCCGATTCCCCATGCATCTCCGCTCCAGAATCCCGGTATCGCGGCGAAAATCAGCTCTACCGCGTCGAGATCCACACCGCCGGAGCTGCGCCCACCTTCAAGTGGTCGCGCGAGAATGGTTCCGAAATCTATCCCGTCACGGATGTCTCCGGAGCCATTGTCACCGTGAGGAGCAGCGGCCTCGACGATCGCTCTACGCTCCAGCCCGGCGATGTCGTGGAACTGGTGGACGATGCCTACACGCTTCTCAATCGTGCCGCCCCGCTCTTGCGCGTTGCGGCCATCGACAGCGAAACCAACCAGGTCACGGTGGATCCTGCGCCCGTTACCGCCACCCCTCCCGGAACGCATCGCTATCTCCGCCGCTGGCAGTCTGCCGAAATCGATCTCGTCGCCGCCACCAAGGCCGGCGTCAATGGCTGGATCGGCCTCGAAGACGGCTTGCAAGTGAAGTTCCCGGATAAGCCGGAACAGTACGATACCGGCCAATACTGGACTATCCCCGCGCGGAGCGCCACTGGCGACATCATCTGGCCTCAGGACGCCGGTAAGCCTGCCGCGCTACGCCCCCAAGGCACGGATCACGCCTATGCCCCGCTTGCCCTGATCACGTTCAAGCCGGACAAAACCGTGGATAAGGTGGATGACATTCGGCGGGTGCTCACCAGTTTCTGGAAGTAGGTGTACCTCTATGCGATCTACCCGACAGCGTCGCATTGCACCGCCACAACGCACGGTTACGCCGGCCGTGCAACCTCTGCAGGCGCCACCCGGCGTGGACCGGGTTCTGGCTGGCCAGGGCAGTCCTCTTGACCCCGCTCTCCGTCACGATATGCAGCACCGCTTTGGCCACGATTTTTCCCAGGTGCGGGTGCACACCGGTGAAGACGCCGGGCAATCGGCCAATGACCTCAACGCCAATGCCTACACGGCCGGCCGCCACATTGTCTTCGGCCCCGGCCGCTTTGCCCCGGAGACGCAAGCCGGGCGCCGCCTGCTCGCTCATGAGCTGACCCACGTCGTGCAGCAATCGGGCACACTCGCCAATCCCACTCACGGAACCCTGCAGCGTGACACGCCGTCCGCCAAGCCGGCGCCCGCCTGGACCGCGGACGATCTGAAAAAGATGCTCGCCTCCTGCGATGGCGGCCTCAACATCTGGGACAAGGCCAAGAAGGCCAACAAAAATAAGGACCCCACGGTGGTCCCCGGTGCGGGCGGCCAGGTAGACACCACAACCGGCACTATCACTCTCACCAGTACCCAGTCCAAATGCGATGCAGTCCAACAGCTCGTGCAGGAGCTCTCTAATTTGTCCCGCGCCGCCGACGTCGCCACGCAAAGCGCCGAGGCCGTCGCCGGCGACAGGTCCCGCGCCGATTTCATCAGGGGCATTGAATTGCTTGAGTATGAAAGCGGAGTGAAAAATGTGCTGACCGCCTTCGATGCATGCAAGGAAAAGTGGCCCTGCGCCACCTCGCCCAAAGAATGGGCGCGCAAGGCCAAAGATTTCGACGATTACTTCAAGAACTCCCTGAGCCCAGAGCACAAGGAAGGTTACGGCGGGTGGTGGGATACCAATTGCAAGGCAGCCTGGGATAAGAAACACGCCGCTCCAGGCGCCGGTCCGAAGGCTCCAACGAAATGAATACGCGCGCGAACAGGAGTTCATCATGAGCCGCCCTTTCCAAGAGGCCATCGCGGCGGGCGCCCCCCTCGTGGCCCTGCCCGTCGCGGACTTGCAGATCGAACTGGTGCGCATACCTGCCGGTCACTTCACCATGGGGTCGTCCCCAGCCGAGGCCGGCCATAGTCCTGCCGAAGGGCCGGCCAGGCGCATACGCATCTCCGAGCCTTTTTACGTCGGGCGCTATCCAGTCACTCGGGCCCAGTACTACGCGCTCATGCCCCTGAAGACGCCTACCCAAAACTCCGATACGGTCCCTGTCAGTCAGATCGCCTATGCGGGCGCCCTGGATTTCTGCCGCCGCCTCTCGGGCGATGCGGGCGTTGACGTCGCCTTACCCACCGAAGCCCAGTGGGAATATGCCTGCCGCGCCGGAACCCTGGGCCCTTACTATTCCGGCTCCACCGAAGCCGACTTAGATCGCGTTGCCTGGTATGACGGGAATGCCGGCGGCAGCGCCCACCCCGTGGGACAAAAATTGCCCAACGCCTGGGGGCTCCACGACACGCTCGGCAACGTCTGGGAGTTCACAGCCGATTTCATCCAGGATTACGCCGACATGCCGGAAACCGATCCCGTGGGTCTCGTCGCCCCCACCCACGGAGGTATGCGCGGCGGGGGCTGGATGCACGGCCCCGAAGAGTGCCGCGCCGGCTGCCGTATGACCACCGACACCATGTTCGGCGGAGCGGGCTTCCGAGTAGCGCTCAAGCTTGATTCCCCCATCAAAGGAGACTCCCGATGAAAACCCTGTCGCTCAGCCCATCCCCTCGCATCGCCTCCGCACCGGCGCCGGCGCGGCCACACCCAGTGCAGGAACAGGAAGCCACCACCGCCGCCTCCCGCCTGAGCCACGATTTCACCAGCCTGCCCGTCCAGACCAAGCTCGCCGTCAATACTCCCGGCGATGAATACGAGCGTGAGGCCGACGACGTCGCGGAGCGCGTCATGCGCATGCCCGCCGCCCCACCCAATATCCAGCGGAAATGCGCAGAGTGCGAGGAGGAAGAAGAGAGCTCCGTGCAGGCGTCCCAGTCCTCGGGAGAACTTGAGAAGGACGAAGAGGAGCCTGCCGCCGCGGCGCAGGGTGCGGAAGGCTTCAGTCAAGAGGAAGAATTTGTCGCCGATCAGGCTCACATCTTCCGCAAGGCCAGCGTCAACGCCCCACCAGCATTCGCAACCGCGTCATCTTCTCCCGCCCCCGTCGCCGCTTCGCTCCGTGAGGGCGGACTGCCGCTCCCCTCCGCCGCCCGCCGGCATATGGAAGCCGCCTTCGGACGCGATTTCTCCCAGGTGCGTGTCCATCACGATTCCGCAGCCGCCGATACCAGCCGCCAGCTCAGCGCCCTCGCTTTCACCCATCGCAATCACATCCACTTCGCGAGCGGCATGTTCAATCCCGGCGCATCCTCCGGTAAGCGCCTGCTGGCTCACGAACTCAC
>JBDTPR010000298.1:0-7786 GCA_039932635.1 Candidatus Solibacter sp. | reverse complement strand
CTCGAAGGCGCCTGAGCCGGCGGTGATTGCTCCGGCGACGACGAGCCCGACGTTCAGCGGATTCCAGGGCCTCACAGATAATTTTACGGCCATCCCACCTGACACCCAAGGCGCGGTCGGTCCGCAGCACGTCGTGACGATGCTCAATACGCAAGTCATGATTCAGTCGCGCAGCGGAGTTGCGCGCGCCAACTATCCGATCACATTGAATGCGTTCTGGTCACCCCTCGGGAATTTCGGCGACGTGTTCGATCCGCGCATCCAATACGACTCGACTGCCGATCGCTGGATATCGTGTGCGGCGGTCAATGGAGAGACGTCGTCCTCCGCCCTCCTGGTGGCGGTGACGCAGACCGGCGACCCTGGCGCCGCCTGGAACTACTACAAGGTGGATATCGGGGTCTTGAACCGATGGGGCGACTTCCCTGCCCTGGGGTTCAACGCGAACTGGGTCGCGGTATCGATGAACCTCTTCCAGATCCGCGGCTCCGGCAGTTACACGGGCACCAACCTCTACGTCTTCAGCAAGGCCGACCTTTATCAAAAAGGCGCTGGCACCTACGTCACGTTCACTGACACGCGAGGTGAATTCACGCCTGTGCGCGACGATGACAACAGCCACCCCAACACGATGTACCTGATGCAGGAATTCGCGACCGATTTCGGGCCGACCGCGGGTTCGGGGGCAATTCGCGTCAGCAAGCTGGAAGGCGTGGTGGGCGCGGAGACGTTTCGCGGCGGCAACGTCGGCACGGTCACTGTACCGGAACCATGGTCCGACACCGGACCGAACGAGGCCGATTTCGGACCGCAGCAGGGCACCTCGGTCAAGATTGATACGGGCGATAGCCGGCTGGTTAATTGCGTAATGCGCAGTAACACCATCTGGTGCGCGCACACTGTCTATGTACCGTACGCGGCACCGACTCGCGCGGCCGCACAGTGGTTTCAGATTGACCCCTCCGGGAGCACGCCCACGCTGTTGCAGCGCGGACGAATCGACGACCCGACGAACACCTACTCCTACGCGTACCCATCGATTGCGGTCAACCGCAATAACGAAGCGTTGATTGGCTACACGCGGTTTAGCGCCACCGATTATCCGAGCGCCGGATTTGCCGTACGCCTGCCGTCCGATCCGTCGAACGCGATGCAGCCCGGCGTTATAGTGAAGGCCGGCGAAACTTCGTACATTAGTCCAGGTGCGCGATCCGGAGCCAATCGGTGGGGCGACTACAGCGCCACGATGGTCGACCCTGCCAACGATCTCGATTTCTGGACGCTGCAGGAGTACGCCGCCACTCCTCCGGGAAACCGCACTGGCGCATTTGCGACGTGGTGGGCGC
This sequence comes from Candidatus Solibacter sp., assembly GCA_039932635.1. Classification (GTDB taxonomy): domain Bacteria; phylum Acidobacteriota; class Terriglobia; order Bryobacterales; family Bryobacteraceae; genus Solibacter. The sequence continues at coordinate 6,440 of JBDTPR010000298.1, read as the reverse complement.
GTGTGACGGCCCCATCGAATTCGCAGGACTGCACGTATTCCCTGACGCCGGCCACCGCCAGTTTCGATAACAACGGCGGCAGCGGCACGGTGACGGTGTCCACTGCCGGCGGGTGCGTGTGGCAGGCAGCCAGCAACACTGGCTGGATTACGATCGCGAGCGGCAATCCGGGCAGCGGATCGGGCACAGTGCAATTCACCGTCGCCAAGACTCCGACGGCCAACGAATTCCGCTCCGGCAACCTGACTATCGCGGGAAAGAACTTCACAATCACGCAAGGGACGGCGGGCGGCGGCTCGAGCGCGCCCATATTCACCACGCAGGGCATCGTGAGCGCGGCGAGCCTGCAGGGCGGCGCGGTGGCGCCAGGCGAGGTGATCACTATTTTCGGAAGCAACATTGGACCGCCAACCCTGCAAGTGGCGGTGCTCGCGCCGTCGGGCCAGTTCGACACGCTCGCCGGCGGGACGCGAATTCTCTTCGACGGCAGTCCGGCGCCGATGCTCTATGCAGTCAGTGGACAGGCGGGCGCAGTCGTACCCTTCGGCCTGCAGCAGCGCACGACGACCCAATTGCAGGTGGAATATCTCGGGTCTCGCTCAAGCCCGATCACTCTCGCAATAGCGTCGACTGCGCCCGCGATCTTCACTGCGAACCAGTCGGGCAAAGGGCAGGGTTCCATCCTGAATCAGGATTACAAGATCAACTCCGCGAACGCACCGGCCGCACGCGGCAGCGTGGTAGCCATCTACGCCACGGGCGGGGGAGCGATGGCCGCCTCCGTGATCGATGGCTCGCTGGCGCAAGCCCCTTTTTCCACGACGGCGCAAAATATCACGGCGCGGATCGGAGGAATCGCGGCGCAGGTGTTGTATCAAGGCGCGGCTCCAGGATTGGTGCAAGGAGTCCTGCAGATCAACGTCGTGGTGCCCGCCGGGACCATACCGAGCGACATGGTATCCGTCGATTTCACGATTGGCGGAGTCACCAGCCCGTCAGGCGTTACGCTGGCCGTCCGCTAGTTGCGCGGCTACTCGTGGCGCAGCGCTTCGACCGGGTCGAGACGCGCGGCGCGACTCGCCGGCCAGATGCCGAAAAAGAGTCCGACACCCACCGAGACACCCACACCCGACACTGCCGCCCACAACGGTACCGCCGTCGGAAGGTTGGGGAACACGAGGCCCGCGATTCGTGAAATCCCATAGCCCATCGTGAGCCCCAGTATGCCGCCCATGGCGGTGAGCACGACCGCCTCGGTGAGGAATTGGACGATGATGTCGCTCTTGCGAGCGCCGATGGCTTTGCGCACACCGATTTCGCGCGTCCGCTCGGTGACGCTAACCAGCATGATGTTCATCACGCCAATGCCGCCCACCAACAGGCCGATTGAACTCAAGATCACCATCACGAGCGCGACCGTGGCCGTGACGCTGTGGAACTGCTCGATCATCTGCTCGGCAGTGGTAATCGAAAAGGTGTCTGTGCCGCTGAAGGGAACACGGCGGGCCATGCGCAGCACTGCGCGCACCTCGTCTTGCGCGCGTTCGACCATGCCCGGATAGGCAATCACGATGAGCATATGCTCCTGAACGTTGGGGAACATTTTGCGCATCGTAAAGTAGGGCACGAGGATGCGCGTGTCATCCTGCCCGGGCAGCGATGCCGCGGGCCGGTCCATTACGCCGATCACCTGAAGTTCGTGGCCATCGACATCGATCATCTTGCCGATGGGGTCTTCGCTCGCGAAAATTTGCTTCTGCACGTCCTCGCCGATTACGACGATGGGCATGTGATGCGAGTTTTCCTGGTCGGTGAAGAAGCGTCCGGACCGCATGGTGGTACCGCCCGCCGCGTAGCCCTCTTCGGTTCCGGCGAGTTGAATATTGTAGAGTTCGTTGCCTTTGTACTTGGCGCTACGCAATCCTCCGGGCGGAAAGAGGTAGGGACTCACGTGTTCCACGGACGGGCAACGTTCCGCGATCGCGCGCGCATTTTCCAGGGTGAGCGGTTTGCGGCGGCGCTCTTCACGCGTGGCGTTGCCCATGGCCGCAGTCTTGGTGACGATCACGGTGTTGGGGCCGAAACTCCTGAGGAGATTCGAAATCGCGCCGTCCAGGCCCGCAACGATCGAGCCTACGCCGATCACTGCGCCCGTACCGATAATTACGCCGAGTACCGTGAGGAAGGACCTCATCTTATGTGCGCGCACCGTGTCAAGCGCCAGGCGCACACCGTTGACAACTGAGAATACGGTCACTTTTCAGCCCTCAGGGCTTCAATAGGGTCCAATTTCGCAGCCTGCTGCGCCGGATAGATCCCAAAGAAGAGGCCCACTACCGCCGATAGAGTCACGCCCACGAAGACCGCGGTTATGGGCACGGACATCGGCACGGGAGTAAAGGTCCGCACCAGGACCGCTACGATCCACGCGATCAGCACCCCGATGACGCCTCCGCTGGCCGACAAAACGGCGGACTCCACCAGAAATTGATTCAGAATGTCGCGCCTACGCGCTCCGACCGACTTGCGTATCCCGATCTCGTGAGTGCGCTCGGTGACCACGGCGAGCATGATGTTCATGATCACCACACCGCCCACGACGAGGAAGACGGAGACCACGCCGATTGCCGTCGCCGCGATGGCGCCGGTCAATTGATTCCAGAAATTCAAGAGGGCATCCGACGTCAGCGTGGAGAACGTGTCGTCCTCTTTGGGGCCGAGGTGCCGATAAGCGCGCAAGAGCATGCGCGCTTCCTCCTGCGCCTGCGCGAGATGGTCGTGGTCGAGCGCTGTGGCTGCGAAACTCATGCCGTTTCGCGCTCCCCAGATTTTGAAATAGGTGTTGGCCGGAACTACCAGGAAATTGTCCTGCGATTGGCCGAAGACCGAGCCCTTCGCCTTGGCGACGCCTACCACTTCAAAGGACGCGCCGTCCGCGGTGATGGTCTGGCCGAGGGGCGAAGTATTGGCAAAGAATTTTTCCTTGAGATCGTTGCCGATGAAGGCTACGTTCATATGCCGGTCGTTCTCGATGTCGGAAAGGAAGCGGCCTTCCGAGGCTTCCAGATTGGTGATCACGGCGATGTTCGGGGTAGCTCCCTGCAGTCCCACACCTTCGGATAGTTCAGTCCCGCGGTGCACGGTGACGCCGCGGCCGGTATTTATGCCGATTTCCTTGGTCATCGTGAGCCGCGTCTTAAGGAACTCATATTCCTCGCGCGACAACTGCGGATTGCGGCGCAGCATTTCCATGTACTTCTTGGGATCGAAACCCATCATGACGATGCGCTGCACGCGATAGCCATCGGCGCCCATGCTGGAGACGTTGTTGGCGATATAGACATCCATGCCAGAGATCACCGACATGACGGCGATCAGAGTGGTAGTTGCCAGGATGATGCCAAGCAGCGTAAGAAAACTGCGTAGCTTACTGCCGCGAAGCGAATGGAGGGCACCCTTCACCGCTTCCCAAAATGAGGCATGGGAATTCATGATAAGACCTTTGACGATTGATACGCGCTTTTATTAACAGAAGTTCGCTGCAATCCACTCCATTATTACGCCATCGGACCACAGACGGTCAGGCGCGCGGCCAATGAAGCCCAGATGTCCGCCGAAATTCGAGGCCACAAGGCGGATCCAGGGGTTTTCCCGGACTTGCGGCGACTCGTAGATCGAGAATGGCACGAAGGTGTCGTCCTTCGCCTGAATCATTAGGGCGGGCACGCGCAGACCGCTCAGGTAGCCGATGGCGGACTGGGTGCGGTAGTAATTGTCGGCGTTCCCGAAGCCGAAGGACGGCGCCGTGAAGCGGTCGTCGAGTTCCAGCACGGTGCGCAGTCCTTCGAACTGCCGCGGGTGGTAGCGGCCGGTGGCGCAGAGGCGCTTGCGCATGGCGCGGACGAAGCGGGCCTCGTAGAGGCGATTGTCCGGCTCGGCGATGCGGCGCGCGCAGGCTGCCAAGTCGAGCGGCGCCGAGACGCTGCAAACTCCCCGGATCAGACCGCTTGCGCCCTCGCCGAGTTCACCGGCGAGTTTGAGGACGACATTGCCGCCCAGCGAGAAGCCCGCCAGAATGGCGGGGGCGCGGCCCATGCTGCGGAATTCGCGCAACACGCTGACGAGATCGCCGGTCAGTCCGGCGTGATACAGCGTGTTGCAGAGATGCTCGGTGCCTCCGCAGGTGCGCATGTGGAAGCGGTGGGCGGCGAAACCGGCACGCAGGGCGGCGGTGCTCAGGCTGCGTATGTAACCGGCCTGCCCGGAGCCTTCCAGACCGTGGACCATGAATAGCTCTCCGCGCGCGACGCCATGCGGACGCTGCGAACAGACCAGCACCTGGGTGTTGGCCTCGGTGCGATAGAGGCGTCGTTCCAGCGGAAACTCGGCGGAAGCGTCCGGACGCTGCCAGTAGTGTGCCGCGATGGTCTGCAGATGGGGACTTCGGAAAAGCGGCCTAAAGGGAACCATGGAGCACAAACCTGTAGTATAAGAGATACACCCGTGAGACACTTCTTACCTCTCCTCCTGATTGCGGCGCTGCCGTGCATTGCACCGGCAGCCGAAATCTCGCGTCCTTCCCCGCCCTACAACATCCAGCGACTGAACGCCCCACCCTTGCCGTTAAGCACTTACCGCGGCAAAGTTGTTGTCCTGGCCTTCATTCACACGACTTGCACGCACTGCCAGCAACTGACCACCGATCTGAATCAGCTCGCCAAGGAATATTCGGCGCGCGGCGTGCAGATTCTGGAATGCGCCTTCAACGAAGACGCCCCCACGGCGCTGCCCGAATTTTTGAAACGCTACTCGCCGCCGTATCCCGTCGGCTGGGGTACGACGGCATCGGTGATGTCATACCTGCAGCGCTCGGTAGCCGATCAGCGTCCGATGTACGTGCCGCAGATGGTGTTCCTGGATCGCGCGGGCATGATCCGTGCCCAAGTTCCGGGCGAAGACCCCTTCTTCCTGAATGCTCCGGCAAACATTCGCCTGCAATTGGAGAAGATGCTAAAGGCGGCGGCGGAGGCCCCTGCGAAGGCGCCTGCTAAGAAGAAGTAGCTACTTGGGCGTGACCTTAATGTCGGTGACGTAGTAAGCGGGGTCGCCGACAATCACCGTGGCCGTGATCTTATCGCCCACGTGCAGCTTCTGGAACTCCGCATCGGGCTTGATGGGGTACTCCATTGCCATGGCTTCCATCCAATCGCCGATTTTCCCTGCGTCGATGGTGGCGGTGTGCGACGCTGCATCGAGCGCCTTGATCTCACCCTGCATGGGGTAACGTTTGACGGGCGGTTTTTCTCCGCACGCGGCTAGAGCAAGTACCAGAACAACGGGAATCAGAACATAGTTTCGGCAGAGCCGCATGGCTCAATTATGCCACTCTAGTTGCATGGACCGCGATTTTCGCCAGGGGCATTTGACGATCGATTTTCCCGTGGCGCCTTTCGATGCGGCGCTGCCCATGTTGCGGGAGACGCTGCGCGTATTCTTCGCGAACCTTCCCTTTCTGGCGACTGCGACGCTTGCCGTGTACGTGCCGGGCAAGCTGGCTACGCAGTTTCTGTGCTACGCGGCGGGCATTCCTTTCGACGGCGTGCTGTCGTATCTGATTTTGATGTCGAGCGACTTATTGCTAAGCTGCCTGGTGGTTCCGGCGATCGTTTACGGGCTGGTTGAACGGCTGCGCAAAGGGCGCAAGGCTCCGCTCGGCGAGTGCTTCCGCTGGGGCAGGCGGCAGTATGGGCGCACACTGGCTAACCAGATTGCGGTCGAGATCACCGTGACGCTGTGGGGCGCCCTGCTGGTGATCCCCGGCGTGATTGCGATGGTGCGCCTGGTGTTCACGGATATCGTCGTGGCGGTGGAAGGCGATCTCGCCGGCCAACCGCTGCTACGCAGTAAGCAACTCTCCGAGGGTCGGCGTTGGAGGATCTTCGGTGTCATGCTGCCGATGCTCCTGCTTGGCATGCTGGCAACGTTCGTAGTGCTGGATAAGATACAGGCGGCTACGCACTCGCGCAGCGCCTTCGCAATTGCAGACAGCGTGCTGGCAGTGGCGTCTCAGTTGGCAACGGTGGCGGCGCTGCTCATGTACCTCGGCACAGCTCAGACGCGGGTGACGAAGCTGAAACCGTGACGCTCGAAGCCCAACGAGTCGTAGAAGCGGTGGGCGTCCTCGCGCTTCAGGTTGCTGGAGAGCGCAAGTTTGTAGCACCCGGCGGCACGACAGGCTTCACGGGCATGCTCCATCATGGCGCGTCCGATGCCCTGGCCATGACGCCCGGGTAGAACGGCCACGTCTTCCACGACTCCCGCCGGCGTGCCGCGCTTGCCGAGCTTCTCCATGATCTGGAGGACGTAGGTGCCCACGACTTCGCCATCGATATCGGCGACCAGCAAGCGAAAGCCCGGCCAGGTGCGAATCAGGGCGAAGT
>JBDTPR010000297.1:0-7812 GCA_039932635.1 Candidatus Solibacter sp. | reverse complement strand
GAACGGTTTCAAGCTCTCGCTGCGCGGCTACGATCCGCAGTTCGATTACGAGGCGCTGCTCTACGACCTCTCGGGCCGGCGCTTCAATCGCGCGGAGCCGGGGCGAAGTTTGATGCTGGCCAAGCCCACGCAGGAAGTGGCGCATGGCGGCGGCTTGCGGTTCGACATCGGCAGCGACTATTACAAGACGATCTATAACTGGATCGCGCAGGGCGTGCCGTTTGGCGATCCGGCGGCCGACTCGGTGCGACGGTTGGAGGTCGCGCCGAAAGAGATTTTCATGAAGGCTCCGGGCGAAGCGGCCAGCGTCAAAGTGACGGCGGTGTACGCGGACGGCGCCACTCGGGATGTCACGGGACTTGCGGTGGTGGAGAGCAATGTGCCGGACGTTGCGACGGTGGCCGATGCCGCAGTGAAGGGGGCGCGAACGGGTGAAGCGACGCTGCTGCTGCGCTATCAGGGCACGTTCACCACGCTGCCGGTGACGGTGCTGAATCCACAGGCGGGCTTCGCGTGGAAGGCGCTGCCACAGAATAATTTCATCGACCGCGCGATCGACGCGAAGTTGGAGCGACTGAAGATTCAGCCCTCGCCCGCGGTGAACGATGCGGGGTTCCTGCGGCGCGTCTCGCTGGATCTCACGGGACAATTGCCGGCTCCCGCCGACGTGCGCGGGTTCCTGGCGGATGCTTCGAAGACGAAGCGCGCGACGCTGATCGATAAGCTGATCGGGAGTCCGGCGTTTTTGGATCACTGGACGCTGAAGTGGGGCGACCTGCTACAGAATAGCCGCAAGTACATGGGCGAGAAGGGCGCCTACGAATTCCGCGAATGGATTCACGAGGCCATCGCGAAGAACCAGCCCTACGACCACATGGTGCGGGATCTGCTGACCGCGCGCGGCAGCTCATACGAGAATCCGGCGGCCAATTTCTATCGGGTGACGCGCGACCCGAAGCCCACCATGGAGAAGACGACGCAGGTCTTCCTGGGCGTGCGCATGGTGTGTGCGCAGTGCCACGATCATCCGTTCGAGCGGTGGACGCAGAATCAGTATTACGAGATGGCCGCCTTCTTTAGTGCCGTGGGCTTGCGTCCGGGGTACGAAGTGGGTGAGGAGATCCTGTACGACCAGCGCGCGGATTTCGACATGAAGCACCCCAAGGACGGCCGCGTGATGAATCCCAAATTCATTCTGCCGGCGACTTTCGGGGCCGCGGCGGTTCCGGTGGATGCAAGCCGGCGGCTTTCGTATGCCGAGTGGTTGACGGCGCGCGACAATCCGTTCTTCGCGAAGTCAACCGTGAATCGGGTGTGGAGCTATTTCTTCGGGCGCGGCATTATCGATCCGGTGGATGATATACGCGCGTCCAATCCGCCGAGCAATCCGGCACTGCTGGACGCGCTGACAAAGGATTTCCTGGATCACAATTTCGATCTGCGGCAGTTGATGCGGACGATCGCGAATTCGAGGGCCTACCAGGCGGGCATCGCGACTAACGAGTGGAACCAGAACGACGGCGAGAACTTCTCGCACGCGATGCCGCGGCGGATCAGTGCGGAAGCGTTGATGGACGCGCTGGCGCTGGCCACGGGAGTGCGACCGGCATTCCCAGATGCTCCGCCGGATACGCGTGCGGAGCAGGTGACCGATCCGCATATCGGCAAGGACGGCTTCCTCGATCTGTTCGGGCGGCCGTCGCGCGAATCGGCGTGCGAGTGCGAGCGGCGCAGCGATCTGAGTTTGCCGCAGGCGTTGAACCTGGTGAACGGGCGGACGATTTCCGACGCCGTGGCTGATTCAGCGGGGCGCGTCGCGAAGGCGATTCTGAGCGGGCGTCCCGATGGCGAAGTGGTCGGCGAATTGTATCTGGCGTCGTTGAGTCGTCCGCCTACTGCCGCAGAACTACAGAGCGGCGTGGCCTATTTGGGGTCGGGCGGTGGGCGTGCGATGCGGACGCAGGATCTGCTGTGGGCGTTGGTGAATAGTAAGGCGTTTTTGTACAACTACTGAAGCGAGGGAGGGCGTCATGCTGGTAATTCCGGGCCGTCACGGCCACACATGCGAAGGTCCGACGCGGCGCGAATTACTGCGCGCGGGCTCGATCGGAATGCTGGGTTTGAACCTGGCGCAGTTCCTCTCGTGGCAGAAGACCGCGAAGGCGGCGGCGAAGTACGAGGGGGCGCGCGGCTTCGGCGCGGCGAAATCCGTGATCATGGTGTTCCTGCAGGGAGGGCCCAGTCACATCGACCTGTGGGATCCCAAGCCCGACGCGCCAATGAATATTCGCGGCGAGTTCAAGGGCATTCCGACGGTGATTCCGGGGACGCATATCGGCGAGCACATGCCGATGATGGCCAAGGCGCTGGATAAGGCGACCTTGATCCGGTCGATGAGCTACACGCCCAACGGCCTGTTCAATCACACGGCGGCGATCTATCAGATGCTGACGGGATATCCACCGGATCGTGTGTCGCCATCGGGGCAGTTGGAGCCGCCGAGCCCCGCGGACTTTCCGACGGCGGGTAGTCACGTGTCGAAGCTCAAGCCGCCGAAGGAGGCGGTGCTGCCGTTTGTGGAATTGCCGCGGCCGCTGCAGGAATCGGGCGTGATCGGCAAGGGCGGGGCGGCGGGATTCCTGGGGAAGGCTTACGACCCCTACAGGCTGTATCAGGACCCGGCGAAGCCGATCAGTACGGAAGATTTGGCGCTGCGTAAGGAAGTGCCACCGGAGCGTTTGAAGGGGCGGTTCGAATTGCTCAAGGGCATCAACGAATCGATGCCCGATCTGGAGAAGGCGCTCAAGAGTTACGCGATCGATGAGTATTACGGGAAAGCCTTCGAACTCGTGCTTTCGGGCAAGGCTCGCGATGCATTCGATTTGACCAAGGAAGACTCGAAGATGCGCGAGCGGTACGGGATGACGACGTTCGGGCAGGGTCTGCTGCTATCGCGGCGGCTGATCGAGGCGGGGACGCGGTTCGTGCAGATGAATTGGCCGGCGGTGGCGAACGGGAATCCCGAGGTGGATTCGTGGGACACGCATGCGGCCAATTTCTCGCCGCTGAAGAATTTGCATTGCCCGAAGTTGGATCGCGGGCTCTCAGCGTTGCTCGACGATATGCAGGATCGCGGGATGCTGAAGGAGACTCTGGTGGTGGCGATCGGGGAGTTCGGCAGGTCGCCTCGGATCGGGGTGAGCACGTCTGGAAATTCGAATGCTCCCGATGGGCGCGATCACTGGCCGTATTGCTACAGCGCGGTGGTGGCTGGGTGCGGAATCGCTCGCGGGGCGCAGTATGGCGAGAGCGATCAGACGGGTTCGTCGCCGAAGGATAAGCCCGTGCATCCGAATGATCTGCTGGCTACGGTTTACTATGCGCTGGGGATCGATCCCGATTTGGTGGTGCTGAATCATCTGAATCAGCCTCGGGAATTGGTGAAGGGAAAGGTGGTCGCCGATTTGTGGAGTTAGGGCGGTCACGCCACCAGCAGTTCGCCCTTTTCCAGGTGGTGGGTTCGCGTGGCGAATTGGGCGGCGTGCGGGTCGTGCGTGACCATTACGACCGTCTTGCCGAAATCCCTATTCAGCTTGGACAGGATTTGCAGCACTTCCTGCGCCGAGGCGGCGTCGAGGTTGCCGGTGGGTTCGTCGGCGAGGATCAAGTCTGGGTCGGTGACGATGGCGCGGGCTATGGCCACGCGCTGCTCCTGTCCACCGGATAACTGTCGGGGGAAGTGGCCCATGCGGTCGCCGAGGCCGACGAGTTTGAGCGCCGTGGCGGCGTGCTCCATGCGCTCCGCCTTCTTGAGGTTGGTCAGCTTGAGCGGCAGTTCCACATTCTCGATGGCGGTTAACACCGGAATGAGGTTGAACTGCTGAAAGATGAAGCCGACGTGCTCGTTGCGCCAGTGAGCGATTTCGCGGTCGCTGAGTTCGCGCAGGTTATGGCCGAGCACGCGGATTTCGCCGCCGCTGGCGCGATCCATCGCCGCGATCAGATGCAGGAGCGTCGATTTGCCTGAGCCCGACGGGCCCATCAGGGCGACGAATTCGCCCTTTGCGATGGCGAGACTCACGTCCTTGAGCGCGATCACGTGGAACTCGTCGCGGATATATTCCTTGGTCAGACTGCGCGTTTCGATGATGGTCTCGCTCATGCGTTTGCCTTGGTGCGCACTTTGTCGCCGTCCTTCATGCCTGCCGGAGGATTGAGAATCAGGTCCTCTCCGCCATTCAGTCCCTGCTCGATACGTATGCCTTGCGGGCTGGTCGCACCCGTCTTCACCGCGCGCCGCACCGCCTTGCCATCCAGGAGGAGAAAGACCGAGCCATCGCGTATCGCCACCGCGGGCACCAGGATCACGGGCTTGGCGGATGCCTCGCTACCCGCCGCCACCGGCTTCTCGTCGGAAGCGAAGGCGACGCTGGCGTTCATCTCCGGGCGCAGATAGCTGTCCGGCGCGCTGATCTTCACTTTGATCTGCACGGTGGCTTTCTGGCGGTTGGCCTCGGGCGAGATTTCCTTGATGAAGCCGTCGTACTTGCGATCGGCAAAGGCATCCACAGTCACCGTGCCGTGCTGCTTGGCATGCAGTTTGGCGAAATCGTTCTGTGCGATATCGAGTTCGACTTCGAGATCGTTGAGGTCGGCGAGCGAGACCACGTAGCCCTTAGCGCCGCGGTCGCCTACGAAACCGGTGGTGACGAACTCGCCCTTTTCGACGGCGCGCTCCAGGATGGTGCCGGTGACGGGCGCGCGAATAATCGTATTGGCCACCGTGGTTTCGGCAAAGGTCACCTGTCCGGTGGCTTGTTCGAGTTGGCCGCGCAGGGAATCGATCTGCTCTTGGCGCGGTCCCAGTTTGACCAGTTCGTAGGTCTTTTGCAGGGAATTCACGCGGTGCATGGCGTTGTCGTAGCGGGCTTGGGCGTCATCCACCACCTGCTTGGCGACCACGCCGTCCTTGAGCAGGCTCTTGTTGCGGTCGAGAGTGACCTTGGCGTTGTCCAGATCGCTTTGCGCGGTGTTGACGTTGGCCAGCGCCTGCGCCACTTCCTCCGGACGAGAGCCGTTGACGGCTTCAGCGAGGCGAGCTTTCAGGCTGGCCTGCTGGCCTTTGGCCTGTGAAAGCTGCGCCTGATATTCGTCGTCTTCGAGGCGCACCAGCACGTCGCCTTCGCGTACACGATCGCCTTTGTCCACGCCGATCCACTTCACTTTACCCACCACTTTGGCAGCCACCTGAATCTTGTGCGCGGCCACGATGTAGCCCGTCGCATTGAGCACCACGCCTTGCGGAGCCGATCCGGCGCGCAGTACCTGCACGCGCTGCACTTCGACCACAGGCGCGGCGTTCAACTTTTCCGAGGCGATTCGCCAGCCGCCGAGCAACAGCAGGATCAACACGCCGATGATGATCCAGCGAGTGGCCCACTTCGACGGTTCCGCGGAACGCCGTTTGGTCCGGTCGATCCGCAAATTCTTCAGTTCCGCATCCATAGGGGTTCCCGTTAGACTTGGCGCAGCGCGGTCAGGATTTCTTTTCTTGCCGCATTGCTGGCGGGAAATAGTCCGCCGACTGCGCCCAGCACCACCGCAAAGGCGATGCCGTACAGCATGATCTGGGGCGACACATGGAAATTGAACGCCGTTTCCGAAAAATTCGACGTGCCGATTCCGGTGGTGATGCCGTTGAGCGGCAATACCAGCAGGCAGCCCAGCACTCCGCCCAGGCCGGAGAGTAGCACCGATTCCAGGAAGAAACTGATCAGAATGCTGCCCTTCGAGAAGCCCAGCACGCGCAGAGTACCGATCTCCCGCGAGCGCCGCGCCACGGCTGCGTACATCGTATTCATCGCCGCAAAGGCGCTGCCCACCGCCATAATAATGGCCACGAAGATTCCGATGTACTCGACTGGGGCCGCCGCCGCGGATTGCGCGGAGTAGTAATCGGGCTCGGAGACGGCGTTCATATTGAGGCGTTGATCGTTATTAATGTCGTTGACCAGGGCCTTGGCGCTGACGGCGTCGCTGGCGCGCACGAGGGCAGAGCTGAGGCCATCGAGGCGCTGGAGGTCGGCCGCGATTTGATTGAGGTCGCCCCACAATTCGCTGCCCTGTGCGCCGCGCCCGGAGTCGAACACGCCGACGATTTCCCACATTCCGCGGCCGAAGGCGATCTTCTGTCCTACGCGGGCCTCGGGGTAACGTTCGGACACGGACTTGCCGGCCACCAACTCGTGCTTGCCCTCCTGGAACCAGCGGCCGCTGGCCAACTTCACGCCGTGGCGCATCTCGATGCCGGATTGCTGCAAGCCGCGCACGGATATGTTGGTGCCTTCGCCGGTTTCGGTGCTGGCGAGGTTGACGATGGTGATGACTTCGAGCGAAGCCAGCGGCTGTCCATTGGTTCCGTTGGCAATGCCCGGCTTGAATTTGAGGTCCTGAAATTGGGCGCGCGCGAAATTGCTAACGATCTCCGATTCCGCGCCTTTGCGCATCACGATGACTTGCAGGGGGTCGCCCGAGGAGGCCAGGGTAGTGCGCAGTCCATTGACCAGGGCGAGGACGGCGAGCAGCACGGCCACGGTGAGCGCGATGCCGAGAGCGGTCATGAGCGTGGTGGTTTTGCGCACCACCAGATTGCGCAGATTGTAGGCGATTGGGATAGCCATGGCGATTAATCCGTGGTGCGCAGCGCGTCGACGATGGGAGTACGTGCCGCGCCCAGCGCGGGAACCAACGAGCTGATGAAGCCGATGGCGCAGGCCGTAAGGATGCAGATGCTGGCGACCGACGGTTCGAAGGGGGAGATGGGCGGCAGGAATCCGCCGGCTGGACTGTGTTGCACGCCGCCCACCAGCACGGTGGAAAGCAGGAAGCCGATGCCGCCGCCGAGCAGCGAGATGGCCAGAGCCTCGCCCATGATCATGCCGAGCACGTTGCCATCGGTGAAGCCGAGTGTCTTGAGCACGCCGACCTCGCGCACGCGTTCGCGCACCGACATCGCCATGGTATTGGCGGAGACCAGCAGGATGGTGAACATCACCGCGCCGCAGATCGCGATCAGGAAGACCTTCACGTTGCCCAGCAGCGAGACGAAGCCGAGCAGGTATTGCTGCTCGCTCTCGGTCTTGGTCTGCGCCGTGGCGTTGCGGTATTCGGCGTCGACTGCGTTGGCGATGCGCATGGCGGAGGCAGGGTCGTCGATCAGGGTAGTGAAGACCCCGGCCTGTCCGCGGCGACGCTCGGGCAGCGATTGTTCGAGGTACTCGCGGCTGAAGTACATGACTTCGCTGGAACGCGGACTATCGAAGATGCCGCGGATGGTGAAGTCGTAGTTGCCGGGGAAGATGTCGCCCACCAGGGTGATGCGTTCGCCCATCTTGAGGTTGTACTTGACGGCGAGGTCGCGGCCGATGACGCAGCCGGTGCGGTCGCGTTCGAAGGCGATGCGCTGGTCGCTGGGGATCTTGAGTTCCTGATAGATGGTGAAGAGCTTGTCGGGATCCACCGCAAAGCGAGCGAAGAAGTTCTTGGGGTCCTTATAGGTTCCGCCGAACCACTGCGACACCATCACTTCGCGTACGCCGGGCAACTGGCGGATCCGGTTCTTGTAGGATTCCGGCATTTGCTCGGTGAGCGAGATCTTGTTGCGGGTCACGACGCGCAGCGCCTGTTCGGGCGTGGCGTCGCTCAGATATAGCGCGTGATACATCGCGATCATCACCCCCAGCAGACACATGGAGATACTGATGCTCGCGATGGTGAGAAAGGTGCGGCGGCGGTTGCGCCAGCAGTTCTTCA
>JBDTPR010000296.1:0-7823 GCA_039932635.1 Candidatus Solibacter sp. | reverse complement strand
GGCACCACCAGCCACGGCGGCAGCAACGCCGACATCAATTCCTTCATGTATCCCACGCCCGAGGCCGTCAAACGCCTGGCCGCCCAGCGGCCCGAAATGCCGCTGATTCTCTGCGAATACTCGCACGCCATGGGCAATTCCAGCGGCGGGCTCAAGGAATATTGGGACATCTTCTACTCCGGCACCAACGCGCAGGGCGCCTTCGTGTGGGATTGGGTGGACCAGGGCATACGCATGCCCGTTCCCGGCGAATACAAGTCCAACACCACCGCCAGCACCTTCCTGGCATACGGCGGATGGTGGGAAGACAAGACCGGCGTGCGCAATGACAACGACTTCAATAACAACGGCCTGGTGGCCGCCGACCGTACGCCGCACCCCGGCCTGCACGCCATCAAATATGTCTACCGCAACCTTCACACCTCCGCCGTGGACCTGGCCGATGGACGCATCAAGGTGAAGAACTGGTTCGATTTCACCAACGCCAAAGACGTCGCCCAAGGCAAGTGGGAGATCAAGGCCGACGGCAAGACGGTGGCCAGCGGCCTGCTGCCCGCGCTCGATATCGCGCCGGGGCAGGAGAAGGAGTTCACCATTGCGATGCCGAAAATCGACGCGCAGTCCGGCGTCGAGTATTTCTTCAACGTCAGCTACACCCTAAAACGCGATGCATCGTGGGCCCCCGCCGGCCACGAGATCGCGTGGGACCAGTTCAAGCTGCCGCTCACCAAGACCGCCGAGCCCAAGCCCGTCACCGCGTCCCTGGAAGTGAAGGACGCCGACGGCACGGCAACAATCAGCGGCAAGGGCTTCTCCGTGCGGTTCGACAAGCAGGCCGGACTGATGACCGAGTACCGCTATCAGGGCGTCGTACTGCTGGAACGCGGCCCCGCGCCCGATTTCTGGCGCGCCCCCACCAATAACGATCGCGGCGCCTGGAAGGTCTTCCGCAACCAGTCGGGCAACAACAAGGCCGTCAACATTGAACTCTGGCGCGAAGCCGGCCCGCGGTGGAGCGTGAAAGACGTGCGCGTGGAGAAGGTGGATGCCGCCACCGTGAAGGTGACGGTAAACGCCGATCTGCCGTTAGTCGGCGCGGCGTACGGCATGACCTATACGGTCCACGGCGATGGTGCGGTCGATGTGGAGTGCAAGTACACGCCGGGCTCCGAACGCTACAGTATGATGCCGCGCTTCGGCACCGAGCTCGTGGTGGCGCCGGGGCTCGAGAACCTCGCCTGGTACGGGCGCGGTCCCAAGGAGACGCTGATCGACCGCAACTTCGAGCGCATCGGCGTCTACCGCAGCACGGTGGACAAAGAGTGGGTGGAGTACATGCGGCCGCAGGAGAACGGCAACAAGACCGATGTGCGCTGGGTCAAGTTAACCAATGCCGCGGGCCTTGGAATTCAGGCCACGGGCGCGGCGCCGCTCAACGTCACGGCGCGCCACTACTCGAAGACCGACATGGAACGCGCGGGCTACACCTTCCAGATGAAGCGCCATCCGGAGACCTTTCTCAACCTGGACGGCGCGCAGATGGGCGCCGGCGGAATCGACAGCTGGTCGCCCAACGCCTACCCCATGACGATGTACCGCATCGCCTCGGGGGAAGCTCACAGCTTCAGCTATACCCTCAAAGGCGTGTCGGAAACGGCGCCCGCCAAGGTTCCGGTACCAGCGGCGGCAAAATAAATCGTACTTCCGGTACGGCATGATTTTCATCGCATGCCGTACCAGGAAGGCGGTTCGCTGGTATTCCGTTGTACGGTCTGTGGAAAACTCTCCCCGCAACGTCCCAAAAGTACTTACACCCCAAAAAATCCCCGCAAAAGTTCTGTAAGCACCCTGGTCTCGCCAGCACTGGTTCACGGGCCGCCCCTACCGCAGAATGGCCCTGGAGGCTTTCATGCGACTTTGGCGACGAAAATCACAAGCAGCTTGGATTACCTATCCGACATCGGCCCTCAAGAGCAGCGATCTTCGTACTGTGGTGATGATCCTCGGTGTCTGGGTCGGTTTCGCAGGAGCCATCCGCTTTGCGGACTCGCCGGGCCTCTATGCGGCGGTCGGGCGCGTCAACCATGCACTCAGCCAGCTCAATTTCGAGAAGTTCACCGCTACGCCGGAGTGCGACGCGCTGATCGTCGCAGCGGATCGCAATACCGAGTTGACCTCGGTCGCCACTCTCTCTCCGCGCGGGTACCACCCGGTGGTCGCCGCCGGCGCGAAGGATGCGCTCGAACGCGTACGCACCACGGGACATCTCTGGAAACTGGTGGTGATCGACGCTTCCCTGCCCGGTGCGGCCACGCTGACACGTGCCTTGCGTGAGCAGTTGCCGGCGGCCAACATCGTCGCGGTGCAGGGGCGCAGCGGCGCGCAGGCCGTCAGCCGAATGCTGATGGAACGCTTAAGCACGCCCGCCCGCGAGACGGTAGCAAACTAACGACCCAAGTGGGGCAGGATGGTATCCTGCGCGCCGGTTGTTTACCGGCGCTCTTGGAGGGTTGCCAGCCTACCCTACCTACCGACCCTTGATCGCCGCTTCCAAACTAATTTGGTTCTCATCCAGAATCGTGCCCATCGCGCGCTGCAAGGCCGCTTTGCCCTTCACATACGAACTACGCGCCGCAACCTCGGCGGAGCGCGCCTGCCCAAGCAGGGTCTCGTATTGAATCACGAAGAAGGCCGTGGACGAGCCCACTTCGAATTTCGCCTGCTCCGCGGCCAGCGATTCCTCCTGCAGCCGCCGAGCCTCCGCCGCGGCCTCGTAGCTGGCGCGCGCGCGGCGCATCGCGATCAACGCGTCTTCCACTTCCAGGCGCGCCTGATTCTGCAACTGCCGTAGCCGGATCTCCGACTGCTTCACCTGCAGTTGATCGCGCACCAAATCAGCCTCTGCCACGCGATTACGGAGCGGCAAAGTCATTTGCAGGCCCACACCGTAGGTCGGATAATTGCGCGCGAAAATCTGCGTCAGCGCGCCGCCGTAACCGCCGATAAATCCGGGGTCCGGGTTGGACACGAAGGGATTCGCCTGTCCCGCGAGTCCATTATTCTGCATCACGCCGACCACGTCCAACTGCGGCCGGAGAGCACTGCGCGCGCCTTCCAGCCCGATCTGCGAATTGGCGATTTGCAACTGCGCCTGTCCCAGGTCGGGGCGGCGAGTCAGCGCGTCGGCAATCAGATCCTGCATCGGGCGGATCTGGTCCGTCGCCGGAATAGTCAGGGTATCGGTGGGTATCAGGTGCGCGGACGCCACCTCGGCGTCTTCGTTGCCGCGCCGCGTAATCACGTTCTTGAAAATGGCTTCCTGCTCTTCGCGCAAGCCGCGCGCGTTGATCAAATCCTGCCGCGTGGAAAACACCTGCGCATTGGCGCGCGTCATCTCCACCTGCGCCAGCGTGCCTTCTTCCACCTGCGCGCGCACGTCGCTCAACAACTTCTCCGCCAGCGTCACAGCTTCCTGTTTTACCTTCTCGTCTTCGGTGAGCGCCACCAGATCCGTATACAGGCGAATCACGCCGTAGACCGTAAGAATCAGTTGCTGCTGAAAGATCAGGCTGGTGATCTTCTGTTCGTTCCCGGCGATGCGGATGAAGCGGCGATTCAGGCTGGTTCCGGCATTGCGCAGCAGTGGCTGCACCGCCGTAATGCCCAGCGACGAACCGGTGTACGGGTTGTAGCCGCTGCGCAGCGAATTCAACGAGACGCGGCTGTTGTTGAAATTCAGCCCGACCTGGGCGCCGCTGGCGAAACCCTGCTGGATTCCCGCATTGAACAGCGTGGTGCCCGTCACCAGCGAGTTCGAGCCGGTCGTTACGGTGTTGGTCTGCGGCGTGGTCTGATGGGTCCAATTGAGCACGCCGGTGATCGCCGGGTCGTAGCTCGGAATTGCCGTGCCCAACGATTGCGCGATGGTCCCCTGCAGCGAAGAATTGATCTGAGGTTCGCCCAGCGCATTCAGCCCCAGCGCATTCGTGCTCACCGAGCTTCCGGCAGACACGCGCCCCGCCACCGCACCCGCCGTCGGCACCGGACTCAGCGGACCGCCCGTGCCCACCGGCACCTCCAGCAGCGTATAGTTCAGGCCTCGCGTTACGCCTCCGCCGCGTGCACGCAGCAGCTCGGTATCGCCCACCGGCAGCAGGTAGCGCTGCAGCTCGATATCCAGATTGTTCTCGATGGTCAGCGCCAGCGCGTCCTGCAGCGAGAGATACAGATTGCCCGCACGAATCAGGTCGTGGACGCGCGTGGAGTTCTCATAGCGCACCTGCGGAGCGGTACGCGGGTTGCCTGTCTGGGCGAACCCCAGACTGGCGGCCAGTAACAGCGCCAGGGTGGCGCGTGCGGGTTTGAATTGCATTTCGGTCCTACTGTTTCTTGCCGGCCTTGTCAGGCGCCGCCACCGCATTCACCTTCACGCCCTCGCGAACTTCGTCGCTCGGGTTGACCGCGATCAGCTGGCCTTCCTCGAGTCCCGAGAGCACTTCGATGCGGTCGCCGAAATCGCGGCCGAGCTGGATGCGCGTGAAGTGCACCACGCCCTCGGGCGAGACTACCGCGACCTGCGGGCCATCGCTGCGGACTACCAGCGTATCGCCGGAAATCAGTAGCGGCGGAAACCTGCGGGGCATGGTGAGATCCACCTGTGCAAACATGCCAGGCATCAGGACGCCATCGCGATTGGGCACCTGAACGTCCACCAGCAGCGTGCGGGTGGCCGGATCAAGCGCGTTGGATGTGCGCGCCACCGTGCCGGAGAATTTACGGCCGGCGAACTCGGCAATCGTAAGGATAGCCTGCTGCCCGGGTTTGACGGAGTCGGCGTCGGTCTGCGGAAGATTGATGTAGGCGCGCAGCATGCCCGTTTGAGCCACGCGGAAAAGCAGCGTGCTGCCCTCGTTGACCAGTGCGCCGGTGTCCACGTTGCGCTGCGTGATCACGCCATCGAAGGGCGCGCGGACGGTCTGATAGCTCTTGATCTGCGTCAGCCGGTTGATATTGGCTTCAGCCGCGACCACCGCGCTGCGCTGCGCCGCGACTGCTTTGTTGAGGGCCTCGACGTTGGCCTGCTGCGCGGCAAACTGCGCCTGGGCGTTGTCGTTGTCCTGTTTCGAAACCACGCCGCGGCCCAGCAGATTCGACATGCGGCCCGCCGTGAGCCGCGCCAGATTCTCATTGGCCTTGCCCTGTTGCACCGCGGCCTCGGCCTGCTGGACGCTGCTCTTCACCTGTTCCAAAGCGGCATTGGCCTGCAGAATCATCTGATCGAGTTCCGGCGCTTCGATCTCGGCCACCACCTGGCCGGCCTTCACGCGATCCCCGATATCGACATTGCGCTTGCGTATGTACCCGGTGGCGCGCGAAAGGATGGGCGCTTCGGTGACCGCCTGAATGTTGCCCGGCAGCACCAACTGGCTCTTGCCGCTGGAACGCGATACTTTGCTCACGTTGACCACCGGCAGCGTAGCGCCGCTCTCCTTGGATTCCGCCGCCAACACGGCTTCGCGCTTCTGCCGCGGCAGATAGCCCGCGAAGAAGCCCACCACGATCATCGCCGCCAGCAGCAGCGCGATCAGGACCAGCGATAGGGTGGAAGGCCGGCGGTTCTGGTGTGAGCCCCCGTGCGCGAGCTTCTTCTGCTCTTCCAACTGCCGCTTCAAGTCCTCGATCTCAGCCTTCATCCGGCTCTCGGAGGTGTTCACCTCGTTCATGACAGATCCTCACGCAGCATCATTTCGTCGCGCAAATATTCATGCTCCTCTTCCACCATCCTGCGTTCATAGTCCACCGGCGGCTGCTTGCGCAGCAGGCTGTAAACCAGGGGAACGATAAACAGAGTGGCCACGGTGGCCAAGAGCAGACCGCCAATCACGGCACGCCCCAAAGGCGAATTCTGTTCCCCGCCTTCCCCTATGCCGAGCGCCATTGGCAGCATGCCCATGATCATCGCGGCGGCCGTCATAAGCACCGGGCGTATGCGGGTATGGCCGGCGGAGAGCGCCGCCGAGCGCGCATCCATGCCTTCCACCCGCTGATCGTTGGCGAACACCACCAGCAAAATGCTATTCGCCGTCGCCACGCCGATGCACATGATCGACCCCATCATGGAGGGCACGCTGAAGGTGGTCTGCGTGATGAACAGCATCCAGATGATGCCGGCCAGCGCGCCGGGCAGCGCCATCAGGATGATGAACGGGTCCATCCAACTCTGGAAGTTGACGGCCATTAAAAGGTAGACCAGCACCACCGCGAAGATCATGCCGAGCCCCAGGCGGTAGAACGAATTCTGCATTGTGGTGATCTGCCCGCGCAATTCAATGGAAGTGCCGCGCGGCAGCTTCGGAGTCATCTCAGCGATGATCTTCTCCACGCCGGCGCCCACGCTGCCAAGGTCGCGGCGGTCCAGATTGGCGTACACGTCAATTACCGGCTGTACGTTGTAGTGGTTGACGATAGCGGGCGCCACGCCGCGGCCCAGGGTCACCATGTTGGATAACATTTGCGAGCCGTTCGACGACGCGCCCGGGTTCCCGTAGTTGGCGGTGGCCTGATTCGGTCCCGCACCGACAAACGCGGAGTTGGCATTGGCCGCGCCCGCGCTCGAGTTGGCCGTTGTGGTGTTGACCCCCTGGAAGGGCGAGCTGATCGGCGTGCGCAGTATGGCGTCGAGCGAATTCATGCGATATTGCGGGGTCTGCACGGAGACGCCGTAGCTGACGCCGGTGCGCCAGTCCAGGAACTGCGTGGGTGCGATCTGCCCGCTGGAACTGAGCGAAATCAGCAGGCTGGTGGCGACGTCGCGCTGCGTCAGGCCGACCTGGCCGGCTTTGCCGCGATCCACATTGATTTCGATGACCGGAGTGTTCACCACCTGGTGAATGTGCACGTCGGCGGCGCCGGGAATGCGCTCCACCTTGGCCGCAATCTGGCTCGCGATCTCGTAATTCGAGGCGGCATTGCGCGATACCACCTGGATATCGATGGGCGCGGGCAGGCCGAAATTCAAAATCTGATTGGTGATGTTCGCCGCCTCGAAGAAGAACACCATTTCCGGGAACTTCGTGTTGAGGCGTTTGCGCAGTCGATCCGTGTATTCCACGGTGGAGCCGTGATCCTCGGGCTTCAGAGAGATCAGGATGTCGCCATCGCTGACGCCGAGCGTGGGGCTGTCGCCGAATGCCAGGTTGAAGCCGCCGTTCGGAATGCCGATGTTGTCGATGATGTTCTCGATCTCCCGCGGTGGGACGACCTGCCGGATTTCGTTTTCGATCTCGGCGAAGATCTGTTCGGTCTTCTCCAGCCGGGTGCCCGCCGGAGCCCGTGCATGCAGGCGCATGGCACCGGAATCCACCGTGGGGAAGAAATCGCGGCCCACGAAAGGCGCCAGGAACATGCTGCCCGCGACGAAAAGCGCGAAGCCCAACAGCACCGGAGTGCGATGGTCCAAACACCAGTGGAGCAGCGAAGAATACGACGCGCGCATCATCTCGAAGCGCCGGTTGAAGGCATGATGCGCCGCCCAGATGATGCCCTTCCCGCCCTCGGCATGCTCGCCACGCGCGTACAGTTTCACCTCGGAGCGAAGCATGTAATGCACCATCGTCGGAATCAACGTGCGCGAGAGAAAGTACGACGCCATCATCGCAAACACCACGGCCATGGCCAGCGGCGTGAAGAGATACTTGGCCGCGCCGGTCAGCAGCAGCACCGGAACAAAGACGATACAAATCGCCGTGGTGGAAACGAACGCGGGCGCCGCGATCTGCTGCGCGCCATCCAATACCGCGCGAATCAGTGGCTTGCGCATCGCC
>JBDTPR010000295.1:0-7824 GCA_039932635.1 Candidatus Solibacter sp. | reverse complement strand
GCTGCGCCCCAGCATCCTGGACGATTTCGGCCTGGACGCGAGTTTGCGCTGGCTGGCCGAAGGCTTCGCCGAGCGCAGCGGGCACAAAGTGAACTACTCATCGACGTTTACCGGCCGCCTGCAACCGGCGGTCGAGACCCAGTTCTTCCGGATCGCCCAGGAGGCCCTGACCAACGTGGCCCGCCACGCCAAAGCCAGCAGCGTGGATATCGAACTCGGGGAAATCTCCGCCGGCCTGAGCCTGACCATCAGTGACGACGGCCACGGCATGAATTTCGATACCGCCCGTCGCGGCAGCGGCCTGGTAGGCATGCGGGCCCGTGCGCGTGCCGCCGGCGCCACCATCAGCGTGCAGTCCCGCGTCAGCCAGGGCGTTACCATTAGCGTGCTGCTTCCCTTACATCAATCAGTCTATGACTCGCAAGATACGAATTCTGTTAGCCGATGACCACGCGGTGGTCCGCCAGGGCTTCCGCCTGATTCTCAACCAGGAACCCGATATGGAGGTGGTGGGCGAGGCCGGCGATGGCGCCGAAGCCGTGCGCCTGGTGCTGGAGTTGAAACCCACCCTGGTGATCATGGATATCGCGATGCCGCGCGTCAACGGTGTTGAAGCGACGCGCCGGATCCTGGAGGCCTGCACCGATGCCAGGGTTTTGATCCTCAGCATGCACAAGGACGCCGTCTATGTGCGCGAAACCCTGCGCGCGGGGGCCAAAGGGTACCTCCTCAAGGAATCAATCGATTCGGACCTGCTGCGCGCGGTACGCGCCGTGGCCCTGGGCGACGGCTTTCTCAGCCCCGAGATTTCGCGCACCGTGCTGCAGGAGTATCAGCAGGTGGCGGACCCCTTCGACCAGTTGACGGCGCGCGAGCGCGAGGTATTGCAGCTGTTGGCCGAGGGCAAGGTGGCCAAGGAGATCGCCACGCAACTCGACATCAGCGTGTATACGGTGGACGCCCACCGCGGCAGGATCATGAAAAAGCTGGACTTGCGCAGTTCAACCGAAATCGTGCGTTTCGCCATGCGCAAGGGGCTGATCGAATAGGCGCCCGGCGACTAACAGATCCGGGCTACAAATCCCACCGAAGAACCACTAGTACGTTGCCCCGCTCCCCCTGCTGAGGCAAGCTTGAACAAACACGCTGGGAGGGCTTATCGCTGGCAGCTAGTACTGCAAAGCCCTCCCAATCTCACCTTGGGGACTAGCCCTGTCGCATTTTCCCCTGGGGTTCTCCGCCACGTCAGCGGGTTTGACTCTACGAGGACACCCATGAAAATCCTAACCCTAACTCTGCTATCCCTACGCGCGCTCTGCGCCCAGACGCCCGCTCCCGCGCCCACAACGGCGCCTGCACCGCCGCCTGACCCGGCGCCTAAGACTTGGTCCGTGGGCCCGATCGATTTCAGCGGCTTAATCGACGGATATTACAGCTTGAATTTCAATCACCCGGACTCCGGCTTCACCACCCTGCGTAACTTTGAGGTCAAGGCCAATCAGTTCTCGCTGAACATGACGAAACTCTCCATGAGTCATACGGCGGACCCCGTCGGCTTCACGTTCGACGTGGGCTTTGGCCGCGCGTGGAAGATTTTCCATGCAACAGATCCCGCCGGAACCGACATAGTGCAGTACATTCCGCAGGCCTATGTCACTTTGAAACCCAAGACCTGGGGCGGCTTCCAGTTCGATTTCGGCAAATTCTATACCTCCGCCGGCGCCGAACTCACCGAGAATAACTTGACGTGGTCGTACGGGCGAGGCTATCTGTACACCAATGGGCCCTACTACCACTTCGGCGCCCGCGCCACCAAACCCGTCGCGAAGAACTTCACCGTCGGAGTGCAGTTGGTGAACGGCTGGAATAACGTCGAGGATAATAACTCGGGTAAGACGCTCGGGTTTACTACGGCGTGGACTGGAAGCAAGGTGTCCTGGTACAACACTTACTATGTGGGGCCGGAGAAGAATAAGACTAACGACGGCAAGCGCCATTTCTATGACACGGTGCTCAACATCACGCCCAACGCCAAGACGGCTATTTATGCCAACTTCGATTACGGCAGGGAGAACCAGGCATACGGCAATCTGGCTGCGGAATGGTTGGCGATCGGCGTGGCGGGACGGGTGCAGACCAGTAGCCATACGGCGGTGTCTCTGCGCTATGAAAATTACAACGATCGCAAGGGCTTCATTACCGGCACGCCGCAGACTTTGAACAGTTTCACCGCTACCGGCGAGTATAAGTGGGTGGAAGGCCTGCTGGCCCGCCTGGAATACCGGCGCGATTGGTCCGACAAACCGTACTTCGAGCGCGGCTTTCAGGGACTGAGTAAGAACCAGGACACGCTGACGCTCGGTTTCGTCGCATTCTTTGGCCCCAAGTAACGACCAATCATGATCCCTCATCATGATGCGAGCCCCTCATCATGATGCGAGCCCTTCATCATGATGCGAGCCCTTCATCATGATGCGAGCCCCTCATCAGAGCCGCGACCGTCAGGGAGCGGTTACTAACCTGGCTTACGCCGCATGCCGACCGCTCCCTGACGGTCGCGGCTCTGATTGAGTACAGTAACAGGCTACTAATCGTGCCGAACTACCACTATTCCCTTGTTCCCGGGCACGATGCCTGTCAGTCTGATAGGGGAGCTCTGTGATGATTTCCTTGCGCAATACGGTTAGCCGCGGTATCGTGCTGGTGATCGGGTACCTCGGGCTCGCCTCTCAAGGCCGTGCCGGCGACCCCGCGAAAATCACTCACCGGGTCAACTCGCGGATGGTGCTGGTGCCAGTGACCGTGACCGACGGCAAAGGCAAGACCATCACCGATCTGCGCCGCGAACAGTTCCAGGTTTTGGACGATTCCACGCCGGTGGAGATCGTGTCCTTCAGCCGCGAAGAGGCGCCGGTCTCCATCGGCATTGTCCTCGACCTGAGCGGCAGCATGCACACCAAGCGGCGGCATGCGATCACTGCCATCAAGGAGATCATCAAGCGCGCCGGGCCCAAGGATGAAGCCTTCCTGATGACGTTTTCGGACAGGCCGGAAATGCGCGTGGGCTTCACGGACGACGTGGAAGCGGTGCTGGATCCCCTGCTCTTCACGGGGGCGAAGGGCTCGACGGCGCTGATCGATGGGGTGTATGCGGCGTTGCAGAAGATGAAACGCGCGAAGAATCCGCGACGCGTACTGGTGGTGGTGTCAGACGGCGGCGATAACAACAGCCGTTACACGGAGCCTGAGTTGACGTCACTGGCGCTGGAGAGCGACACGCAGATCTACTCGATCAGTATTCACGAGGCTGTCACTAACGTCCAGGAACGCAGCGGCGTGTATCTGCTCAGCAAACTCTCAGAGAATACCGGCGGGCTGCATTTCGTGGTGCGCGACCGCCGGCAGTTGCCGGAGTTTGCCACCAGACTGGCTACCGCGATCAATAATCTCTACGTCATCGGCTACCGCGCGCCGGAGGGTTTTCTCTCGGGCAAGTGGCGCAGAGTCAAAATCCGGATGGAGAATCCCTCCGGCGGACGACTGCGCGTAGCCACGCGAAGCGGCTACTTCCCCGACTAAATCGACCGACAAACAGATAAATTGCTACTTGAGCGGCTGTGACCGCCGTAGCGTCCAGTTCACTGGGTTTCCTCAGCACCTGACCCGCCGGACAAGGACAGCCGGGTTCCTCCACCCTCACCGCGCCCACGGGCGCCGTCACCGCCAAGGCCACCGTCGTCCCTGCCGGAACCAATTGCGGCCTCGCCGTCATCGCCACCAATCCGACCCACGTCATCATCGATTGTCAACGGGGACTTCGCACCTCCCGGCCAACGCGGCGGGCTTCTCGCTGAATGCCACCGTCGTCCGCGCCACGCACGGGATCGCTGACGATTGGTGGCCAAGCCTTCAACATCACTCAAAACGGCGCCCACAACGGACTCCGCTTCGTCCCCATCACGCCTTGCCGGATCGCGGACACGCGTAACACCGACGCGCCCAGTCTGGCCACTGCGGCTGAGCGCAATTTCACCATCGCCGGACACTGCGGCATCCCTGCCAACGCGGAGGCCTACTCGCTCAACCTCACCGTCGTACCGCTCGGCGCCCTGGGATTTCTCTCCGTCTGGCCGGCCGGACTATCGCAGCCCAGCGTTTCCACGCTCAACTCGGTAGACGGTCGCATCAAAGCCAACGCCGCCGTCGTACCCGCGGGCGATAATGGCTCCATCACCCTGTTCGCCAGCAATCCCACGAACGCCATCATCGATGTCAACGGCTACTTCATTCCGGCCAGCGGCAATTCCGACCTCGTCTTCTACCCGCTCTCGCCCTGCCGCATCGTGGATACGCGCATCGGCGCCGGTGCGCTCGCTGGACCCGCTCTTGCCGCCGCCACCACCCGCACCTTCCCCGTGCTCTCCGGACCCTGTTCGATTCCGACGACCGCGCAAGCTTACGCACTGAATGTGACCGTCGTGCCGACCGGGACGCTGGGCTTCCTCAGCGCCTGGCCCGCCGGACAAGGTCAGCCGGGTTCCTCCACCCTGAATGCGCCCACCGGCGCAGTCACTGCCAACGCGACCATCGTACCGGCCGGAACTAATGGCGGCATCGCCGTCATCGCCACCGATTCGACGCACGTCATCATCGACATCAACGGCTACTTCGCTCCTCCCGGAAGCGCCGGCGGACTCCACTTCTACACCGCGACTCCGTGCCGTATCCTCGATACCCGCGTCGCCAACGCCTACGGCGCGCCACAACTCGCCGCTGCGGCGCAACGCAATTTCACCGTGGCCGGCGCGGTCTGCGGCATCCCGGCCAACGCGGCAGTCTTCTCGCTCAACGCCACCGTCGTGCCGCCCGCCGGGCTCGGCTTCCTCACTCTTTGGGGACCGGGCGGACAGCCCACCGTTTCCACGCTCAATGCCGGCGACGGCTCCATCGTCGCCAACGCAGCGCTGGTGCCAGCATCCGCCACCGGCACGGTCAGCGCGTTCGCCAGCAATCTCACGCACCTGATTTTGGATATCAACGGCTACTTCGCGCAATAGCTACGATGACGCAGGACGAACGGGCAATTGACTTCCACCCCGCCCATTCCCTACCATCGTCGTAACCTATGCAACCGGTAACAAAAGCGTTCTCAATGCTGGCTCTCACGGCTCTGTGCCTCCCCGGCGCGGAGCTCTACCGGAAACCGTCTAAGGCGGTTCTGGACGTCCTCAACTCACCCCTCACGCCCACGTTGGCTATCAGCCCTACTCGCCATTTCGCGATGCAGGGCCAACCCGTCCGTTATCCCCCCATCGCCGAACTGGCGCAGCCCATGTTGCGTATCGCCGGAATGCGTATCAACCCCAAGACCAACGGATTGCACAACACCACCTTCAATAGTTCCCTCACCCTCCGCAAGATTCCCGAGGGTACCGAGATCAAAGTCGATCTCCCGCCGAACCCCAAACTCACCCTCGGACGCTGGAGCCCCGAAGCCTCCCACTTCACGTTCACCAACACCACCAACAGCGGCGTCGAGCTTTGGATCGGCGACACCACCGGCAAGACCCGCAAGGTGGAAGGCGTGCGCGTCAATGCCGTAATGGGCGGGCGCGGTGGCGGCGGACGCGGCGGCGCGGCAGCCGGCCCCTCCGATGTGCAGTGGATGCCCGATGGCAAGACCCTCCTGGTGCAGATGGTCAAACCCAACCGCGGTCCCGCTCCCCCCGAACCCCTCGTCCCCACCGGCCCTCACGTTCAGGAGACCCTGGGCGGCGCCTCTCCTGTGGTCACCCACGAGGACATGCTCCAGAACCCGCATGACGAAGACCTGTTCGAGTATTACGGCACCTCGCAGCTCGCCCTGGTCGATGTCGCCACCGCCAAAATGACGCCGATCGGCAAGGCCGGCATCATCGAGTCCGCGCGCATCTCGCCCGATGGCAAGAACATTCTCGTCACCACCCTCCACCGCCCCTTCTCCTATCTCCACGACTCGAGCGCCTTCCCCAAGGAGATCGAGATCTGGGACCATGCGGGCAAAATGATTCACAAGGTGGCCAGCCAGCCGCTCGAAGATCGCGTACCCATCAACGGCGTGATGACCGGACCGCGCAGCATACAGTGGCGCCCCAACGACACTGCCACGCTGATGTGGGTGGAGGCGCTCGACAAGGGCGACCTGAAGAATAAGGTGCCGAATCGCGACCGCCTGGTTGCCCTCAAGGCGCCCTTCACCGGCGAACCGCGCGAAGTAATCAAGACCGAGCAGCGCTTCGGCGGCCTGCAGTTCTACGAAAAGGGCGGCCGCGCCCTGGTGTCCGACACCGAGCGCCAGACGCGCCGCGTGCGGACCTTCCAGATCGAAATCGACGACCCGGGCGTGAAGCCCAAAATGATCTGGAGCCGCAACAGCCAGGATCGCTACAAGGACCCCGGCACTCCGATGATGAAGCGTCTGCCCACCGGCGGCAGCGTGATCCTGCAGGATGGCGACAATATCTTCCTCACGGGCACCGGCGCCAGCCCCAAAGGCGACCATCCTTTCCTGGATCGATACAACATCGTCACCGGCGAGACGAAGCGTCTCTTCGAGTGCGACGACGACCATTACGAAGTGGTGGACGCGCTGCTCGACGATCACGGCGCCACGTTCCTGACACGCCGTGAGAGTCCAACGGAGGCGCCGAATTACTTCATCCGCACGGTGGACGGCAAGATGACGGCGATGACGAAGTTCCCCGATCCTCAGCCCATCTTCCGCCAAATCAAGAAGCAGTTGGTCACTTACAAACGCGCCGACGGCGTGCCGCTCTCCTTCGAGCTGTACCTGCCGCCGGATTACAAGCCGGGCACTCGACTGCCGACCCTGATCTGGGCCTACCCGCGCGAGTTCAACGACGCCGACACGGCGGGCCAGGTCTCCGGCTCCTCCAAGCGTTTCACGGAAGTCAGCGGCTACTCGCAGCTCTTCCACGTGCTGGATGGCTTCGCGGTGCTCGATAACGCCTCGATGCCCGTGGTCGGCGATCCCGACACGGTGAACGATACCTACATCAAACAAATTGTGGATGACGCCAAGGCCGCAATCGACAAGGCGACCGAGATGGGCGTGACGGATCCGGCGCGCGTCGGCGTCGGCGGGCACAGCTACGGCGGTTTCATGACTGCTAATTTGCTGGCCCACTGCGACCTGTTCAAGGCGGGAATCGCCGAGAGCGGAGCCCACAATCGTACGCTCACACCGTTCGGCTTCCAGAGCGAGCGGCGCACCATCTGGCAGGCGCCCGACGTGTACATGAAGATGTCGCCGTTCATGTACGCCGACAAGATCAAGACGCCCATGCTGCTGATTCACGGAGAGGCCGACGACAACGACGGCACCTTCCCGATTCAGAGCGATCGCATGTACCAGGCCATCCGCGGCAACGGCGGCGTGGCCCGCCTGGTCTTCCTCCCGTACGAAGCGCACGGCTATCGCGGCAAGGAGACCATCGAACACGTGTTGTGGGAAAAAATGACGTGGCTCAATAAATACGTCAAGAACGCCAACCCCACGTCCTCGAATAATTAGTGAGCTGTGGGGCAGACCTGTGCTGCCATTGTGGGGCAGATTTTAGTCTGCGCACCGGCTTCAGTCGGTGCCATAAAGGTTGGACAATTTAGCGGCCTTCGATAATCTCACACCACCGTTCCCCTCTAACGTAAAGGAAGGCTGTCCCTCCAGACAGCCTTCCCTTACGTCCGGGACTCTGGCCACGGATGAACACGGATGGACACAGATAAAACTCTAAGACGGGCTTCCTGCTTCGGCACGCTCCGGCA
>JBDTPR010000294.1:0-7825 GCA_039932635.1 Candidatus Solibacter sp. | reverse complement strand
CGCGCGAATTCCATGGCGCGGCGCATCACGCGCGCATTCATCACCGGCATGCCGTCATCGCTGATCGCCACGGCCCCCGCGGCTTTCATGGCGCCGATAGCCGACAACTCCTCGCCGCCGCTGCCCTTGGTGATGGCGCCGATGGGGAAGACGTTGACCACCGCGTTCTTGCGCGCCCGCTCCACGATGTAGCTGGTGACCAACGCGCTATCGTTCACCGGCTTGGTGTTGGGCATGCAGCAGATGGAGGTGAAGCCACCCGCCGCGGCGGCACGCGAGCCGCTCTCGATGGTCTCGGCATGCTCGAAGCCGGGCTCGCGGAGATGCACGTGCATATCGATGAAGCCGGGCGCGACAATCATGCCGGTGGCGTCGAAGACTTCGGCCTTGGTTGAGGAGAGATTGGGCGCCACGCCCGCGATCCGCCCGTCTACAATCAGCACGTCCGCCACGCGGTCCGTGTTCGATGACGGGTCGATCACCCTGCCGTTTCTGATCACGATCGCCATGCTATCCAATCACCTTTTCGAGCACTGCCATACGCACCGCAATTCCGTTTTCCACCTGATTGAGAATCACCGAGCGGGTGAAATCCGCCACCTCGCTGGAGAGTTCGCGGCCGCGATTGATGGGGCCCGGGTGCATCACGATGGCCTCCGGTTTGGCCAGGTCCATATGCTCCAGTTGCAGGCCGTAGAAGCGGAAGTATTCGCTCGCCGGGAAGCTCGCTTCGTGCTGCCGCTCCAGTTGCACGCGCAGCATCATGATGACGTCCGCGTCGGCAATCGCCTCGCGAATATTGGTAGTCAGGCGGACGCCGGGAGCGAGTTGCGTAAGCTCGACCGGCAATAACGAGGCCGGACCGCAGAGCACGATGTCCACGCCGAATTTAGAGAGCAGATGCACGTTGCTGCGCGCCACGCGGCTGTGCGCGATGTCGCCGATGATGGCCACCTTGAGGCCGTCGAGTTGACCGCAGCGGTCCAGAATGGTGCGCGCGTCGAGCAGTGCCTGGGTGGGATGCTCGTGAGTGCCGTCGCCCGCGTTGATGATGGGCGTGGGCAGGTGGCGCGCCAGGAAATGCGGGGCGCCGCTGGCCGCGTGGCGCATCACAATCGCGTCCGGCCGCATCGCGCCCAGCGTATTCAGGGTATCCACCAGCGATTCCCCCTTGCTGACGCTGGAGCCCGATGCGGTGATGGAAACCGCGTCGGCGCCGAGGCGCTTAGCGGCGATTTCGAAGCTCGTGCGGGTACGCGTGGAAGCTTCGAAGAATAAATTGACGATCATTTTGCCGCGCAGCGCATCGAGCTTTTTCAGGCTCTGGCTCTGCATCGGCTGGAAATCCTTGGCGCGCGCCAGGATAGCTTCGATCTCGGCGCGGTCCAACTCCTCGATCCCGAGCAATCCGGCTGGCATTGCGCGCTACCCGGCCTTCTCGACCATCAGCACTTTTTCCATTCCGTCGATCTCCTGGAATTTTACTTCGATGATTTCGATGTCGCTGGTTTGCACCTTGCGTCCGATGAAGCGGGCTTCGATGGGCAGTTCACGATGGCCGCGATCGATCAGCACGAGCAACTGCACGCGCGCGGGTCGGCCATGATCGAACAGCGCGTCGAGGGCGGCGCGGATGGTGCGCCCGGTGTACAGCACGTCGTCCATCAGGATGATGTCTTTGCCGGCCACGCTGAAGTTGATTTCGGTGGCGCTGACCACGGGCTTGACTCCCACCGTGCTCAAATCGTCGCGGTACAGATTGATGTCGAGAATGCCGACCGGCACCTGACGATTCTCCAGGCTCTCGATCTTGGCCGCTAATCGCTGTGCCAGCGGAACCCCGCGGCGGCGAATGCCGATGAAGGCGAGTTGATCCAGGTCTTTGGTCTTTTCCAGAATCTCGTGAGCCAGTCGTACCAGCGTCCGGTCAATCTCCGACGCACTCATGAGCTGTGCTTTCTCGCGCGTAGTCGCCATAATGCTCCGAATGACAGGGTATCATGCTGTTCACCCGCGATCTCGCCCGTTGCCTCTGCCGCTAGTGGTTAGACTGAAAGATGATCCCACACGCCACGCTCTTAGGAATCGGTATGTTCCTGGGGTCGCTTGCGGCGCAGGATTGTCCTCCGCTCGCGACTATTCCCGCCAATGGAACGCTGCCAGGAATGCTGGACGCGGCCAGTTGCCAGCTCACCGACCGCACGCCTTACATTCCATACCGCCTCGATCTGCCGGTGCGCGGGCAAATCAAGCTCGAACTGGCGGGCAATCCGGGCGATCAATTCCTCACGCTGCGCGACGCCTCCGGAGCGAAGGTGGACTCCGGGACTTCCCTGCTGCGTCCCATTGAGGCGGGGAATTATACGGTGCTGGTGCACGGCCGGGGAGTCGCGCAGACGGGCAACTTCGCGATCCATTCGAGTTTCACGCCGGAACCCGGAATCCTATGCGCGAATTTCCCAAACATCGGGCGCCAAGCGGTGGACGGCCGTTTGCCCGGCGCGGGATGTACTGCGTTCAACGGCGCACCTTATGAGGGATATACGTTTAGTACGGACGGCGCGGGCACGCTGAGCGTCACAGTCGAGAGCGCCGATTTCAAGCCGTTGATCGCGGTGCGGTCGCTGGATGGCCACATCGTGGCGCCTCGGGCCGCGAGTCCGGTAAATGTCAGGCTCTCCGGAGATAGCCAATACCTGCTGATTGTCACGGCGGAGGATGGCGGCCAGGGCGCATTCCGCATCAGCAACGCTTTTACGTTGGCCGATGGCGAAACCTGCCGGCCTACAAAGACGCTCACGGAATCGGACAGCCACGCGGGCGTCATCAGTTCCACGAGTTGCTTCATGACGATCGAGGGCACGGGCGACCAGCAGTTCTACAACTATTACAACCTCACGCTGGCTGAAGCCGGACTGGTCGGCGTGACGGTCACCACCGGCGATTTCAGCACCACGCTCCGCCTCCTTGACGTCGCCGGCAATGTGCTGGCATCGGATTCCGGCGCGGGCGGCATCGATAGCGCCTTCAATGTGCAATCAAGCCTGCGCACCCAGTTGGCGGCGGGAACGTACCGCTTGCAGGTGGTGAGCGACGGGCCATCGGGCGGCAATTACGCGCTGGATTACAAATTCACCGCGGGCAATCCGCAGCCCTGCGCGCCCGGCACGCTACGCCCGGGCGATCAAGTGAACGGTGCGCTGGTCAGCGCAAATTGCCGTACCAGTCTCGGTATGGCGGACCTGTACACGATCACGCTGCCGGCGGCGGGCACGGTGGAACTGGACATGAACTCGGCCGCCTTCGATACTCAGCTGGCAATTCGCGACGGTTTGGACAATTTGATTGTGCGCGATGGCCACGTCAACGGATTGGGCGCGTCGCACCTCGCGGCAGACCTTCCGGCGGGCGTTTATACAGTTCTGGCAGCCGCCGTTGCGGGAGCTGGGAATTATGCGTTGACCGCCAAATTTGCGGCGCACGATATTGCCGCGTGCACGTACGTGCAAACGCTCGATTTGAACGGCGGCTTCATTCAGCGCCTGGGCCCGCGGAGTTGCACCGGCGCCAATGGGCAACCCGTGGACTATTACGGCTTCACGCTGTCGGCGGATTCACTGGTGCTGGCGGTGATGACTTCGAGCGAAGTGGATGGCTATCTGACGCTCTCTGATGCAAGCGGTAACGCGGTGCGCAGCGACGACAACGGCTACGCCGGCAACGACTCGTTGATTATCCAATACCTGCCGGCCGGCGCCTATAAACTGGCAGCGCGCAACGCGACGGAAACGGCGGGGGGCTTGTACCAGGTGGACCTGCGTACGGTGACGGGCGCGCGTTCGCCGCTTTGCACGCCGCGGGCTTCGCTCAAGCCGGGGGACACCGCCACCGGGGTGATCACCTACACCGGATGCCAGTACGCGGATCACGCCTTCGCGGACATCTATCAACTGACTGTGCCGACGGATTCGAACGTGGATCTGCGGGTTAACTCGAACGAGTTCGACGCCTTCCTGGTGCTGTTGGATGCCTCAGGCGCGGTTGTGGACGAGGACGACGACAACGGCGGCAACACCAATTCCAGAATCACGCGCGACCTGCAGGCCGGGACGTACTACATCGTGGTGGAACCCTTCGGCAATTACACCGCCCACGGCGGGTACACGCTTTCTGTGAAGACCAACCCGTAACCGGTACTAGAACCTATTAAATACCACCTCTTGGAGGTGTATACTGGTCGTCGGTCCGGTCCGCGTCCTAACGGTCCGTGCTACGTGGGGCGGGCCCGCCGCCCGCCCCACGAATCCCACCTTCCTCCATGCGCTTCATGCTGGATAATAGAATTGATGTCCACGCAAGCGTTGTGCGAGAGGTGTGGCGGCACGGGCTGGATCATTGTCGAACGCGCGACGGTCAGCGGTGCAGAGCGTTGCGGCTGCCTGAATGAAGGGCGCGCCGAACGCCTGGAGGATCGTTCCGGAATTCCGCTGCTATATCGGGACCGTTCATTCGAGAATTTCAAGGCCCATGACCAGGAACTCAAGAGCGTGATGTCTCAGGTGAAGGCCTTTGCCGATGAGTTCCCGATGGGTCCTTACCCCGGACTGCTGCTGATCGGCGAGCCTGGCACCGGCAAGACCCATCTGGCGGTTGCAGCGCTGCGGCGAATCATTCAAAAAGGTTTCGAAGGCGTCTTCACCGACTATCAGGCCCTGCTCGACCGCATACGCTCAGGCTACGATTCGGCCTCCAACTCCTCGGACAAAGAAGCGTATCGCCAAGCCCTGGATGCCGAAGTGCTGCTGCTTGACGACCTGGGAGCCCACCGCGTCACCGACTGGGTGCAGGACACCGTTACCTCGATTGTCACCCATCGCTGCAACAACCGTAAGCCGCTGATCGCCACCACAAACCTGCCAGATGCCGACGCCGGCAGCAAGACCGTGCAGGCCGGCCTGCTGGGGCCGGAGTATCGCAAGACGTTGCGCGAATTCGTCGGCGACCGCGCCCGTTCGCGTCTTTTTGAAATGTGCAAAGTCATCCGCATCGGATATGGCGAGGATTATCGCATCAAGAATCGAGGCAAGAAGTTTTGAACCGGCTCGCCGCGCTGCTGCTGATCGCGCTGGCGGCACCCTGTGCCTGGTCCGCGGATTACCTGCAGGCGGTGGAGTTTCCCTATTACCTCTACCCGCGCACGCTCTGGGAGCGCGAGTTGGTGTGGCTGAAGAATATCGGCGTGCAAACGGTGGAGTTCTCGCTGCCGGCAAACTTCCATCAGGTGCAGCCGGGCGAGTTCGATTTGACCGGGCGCACCAGTCCGCGGCGCGACCTGCTTGGCTTTGTTCGCCTGCTCCGAAAGCTGGGTATGCATGCGTGGGTCCGGCCGCTCGGGCCCGCGCCAGGGCTGCTCAGCTCGCAAATGGATGCGGACCAACAGCGCGCCTGGATCAAGCAGCTCGAGCAGGTTCTGGCCACGCAGACCGCTCCCCACGGCGGGCCGATCGCATACGTGGAAGGCCGCGCTCTGACAATCGATGCGGCGGCGCCGCCCGCACCCGTGACCACGCTCTCCGCCATCGAGCCGCTGGCCTTTGGACGCAGCCGCGAAGTCATGAGCACAGCTCGCGGCGCGCTCTTGTGGACCGACGTGGAGGACGCCATTTTCCCCGCGGGGTGGGCGGCCAACCCTGCCACGCTGCTGCATAAGGGCGCGGTTGGGCTCTCCGGCGACGAGCATCCGACGACGGCAGCGCTGCGCCGTGATGCCGCCCTGTTGCGCGGGTGGGCAAGGCTGTTCGGCGACCTTCGCCACATCACGATGCCGAAGCCCGCGGCCGGAAAACTTCCCGAAGGGGTGAGCGCGGCCCAACTGGTGTCGGCGACCGCCAGCGCGGTCAGCATCACGAATTCCTCGCGGAGGCCTTTCGTGGGGGACGTGCGGGTGGTAGAGCCGCTCTCCAAGCGCACGCTGCTGATTCCCGCCGTGAGCGTGGGCCCGCAGCAGGCGTTGTGGCTGCCGGTGAGCGTATCGCTGGGACCGGACGGCCTGTGCCGCGAGTGCACGAATTTCGCCGCTACCGAACACATTGTGTACGCCACCGCCGAGTTGCTCTCCATCGAATACGAGAATGGCATTCTGGCGATGGAGTTCGCCACGCCTGACGCCGGCGAAGTGATTCTCCAAATGGCGCGCAGACCGACCGGTCCGTTCCTGGCCGCGGGCAAACCCACGGAGTTCGATTGGGACGATGCGCATATGCGCGCGCGCCTAAAGATTCCGGCCAGCAAGGCGGCAGGCAATCGCGTGC
Source organism: Candidatus Solibacter sp. (assembly GCA_039932635.1). GTDB lineage: Bacteria > Acidobacteriota > Terriglobia > Bryobacterales > Bryobacteraceae > Solibacter. Next base: position 1,514 of record JBDTPR010000294.1, on the reverse strand, counting down.
GAATCGGCATCGCGATTGAAGCGCCTGAGACCTCGGCATTCTTCAACGATCTGCATCGCCTGGTGATTGGACGCGGCAATGCGGTGTCCACGATGTACTCGTCGGCGGAGGTGGCGGGCCGTTCGCGGCTGCGCCTGCCCGAAGGGTACACGGCGAAGCCGACGACGAAATCGCCTAACGAGATCGATTACGAAATCACCGTGCCCGCCGAGGCGGTGCATGGCGACTACGCGAATCTCGCGCTGGAGGCCGACGGGGTGGCGTTGGGACGGGCTCGCGTGCAACTCTTCCGTCCGGCGAGTTTCCGGCTGCTTTCCGGCCTGCAATTTCATTTCGGCACGCAGACCGAAGTGACGCCGGAGCCGCCGGTGGCGCCGGTCGATCCGAAGGCGGGTGGGAATCTGGAGATCTCACTGCGCAACAACTCGTCGCAGATCCAGACCTATCATCTGGAACCCAGCGGCGCGGGGCTGGAATTCCTGCCGCCCAAGGCGGACGTGAGCGTCGGGCCGACCGATGAGCGGCGCGTGGAATTCCGCGTCTTCGCCGCCGAGGGCGTGACGGGGCTGCGCGACTGGACGCTGAAGAGTTCCGGCGGGGCCGACGTGACGATGCCGATGCGCGTGATCCTGGTGCCGCGCACCGCGACGGTGGTGTGGAGCGCCGATTTGGATGGCGACGGCGCACCGGAATGGATTCTGGAATCGTCCAAAGTGCGCGCGGTATTCTCGGCGCAGGACGGCGGGCGATGGATGGAGTTCACCTGGAAGGACACCAATACCAACTTCCTGCCGGAGAGCGGCGTGTTCGCCCAGGCGGGCGCGGTAGAAGTCCGCGAGACGGGCGGCGGGTTGGAGTTTGCAGGCAAAGGTTGGACGCGCACGGTGACACTCGCTGGCACGTCGTTGGTGGTGGAGCAGACGACTCCGCTGCCGGCAGAGGTGCCCGCGGCCGAGAAGCGCGGAAACCTCACATTGAGTGTGGAGCTGGGAGTTACGCGTGTGGTCTACCAGGTGAATTAAGCTCCGGAGTGGGGCAGGTTGGCATTTAGTTTTCCCATGAACGGAGGCTCGGCAGAAGTTGTGGGGCAGGATGGCATCCTGCGGCGGGTTGGTAACCCGCCGGAATCCCATGTAAACAGAGCCGCAGGCGCCGGTTGACAACCGGCGCGCAGGATACCATCCTGCCCCACAATTAATGCCGGCTGCGGCCGATTGTTAATCGGCCTGCTGAGTTTTTGTGACATTGTGGGCGTTCGATCTCCACATGTTTTGGTGACCACCTTCCACAGCCGTCGCTTGCCGCACCTTCATTCTGTGGGCCAAGCTATTTTTCTCACATGGCGCCTGCATGGCAGTCTCCCGGCCGGTCGCAGTTTTCCCGCGGCAGGCTCGTCAGGGCGAGCATTCCTAGCCATGGACCGCGTGCTGGACACTACGTCAACCGGTCCGCTTTTCCTGCGCATGCCCGATGTGGCGGACCCCTTGCCAGAGCAATTGTATCAAGTCGGCTGC
>JBDTPR010000293.1:0-7877 GCA_039932635.1 Candidatus Solibacter sp. | reverse complement strand
CCCGGTTTGCGATCGATAGCTCCCTGGCGGTATGGGCGATGACGAATACCAGCACCCTGCTCACGGCGAGCCCCAATTTGCAATTGCTGCGTATCAACGTCGCCACGCAGACGTATAGCTTTCCGGATGTTGCCAACCAGCGGCCGGGACCGCTTCCCTATGGTTCCAGCCTGACTCCGCCGGGATTCCTGCCGCTTTTGGACGGCGGCGACGACCGCGTGCTGTCGGTCTGCTATGCGGGGGGGCGTTTGTATCTTACGCTGGGTACGACTGTATTCGATGCGTCCGGCAGGCAGCGCCTCGGCGGCGCTTACTTTATCCTCTCGCCGAGCCTGCGCAGCGGCAACCTGGCTGCCCCGCTGCTGCGTCAGGGCTTGCTGCAAGTGGAGGGCAATCACTTGCTGCGCCCCGCGATCGCGGTCAACGCCAGCGGACTGGGAGGAATCGTCTTCACGCTGGTGGGGGCGGATTACTATCCGACTGCCGCCTTCCTGCCGATCAGCGCCACGGCGACAGGTTCCGCCATACAAATCGCGGCGGCCGGCGCCGGTCCTGAGGACGGTTTCTCGGCTTACCTGGATCCCGGCCTGCCGGGCATCGCCCGTTGGGGCGATTATTCGGGCGCCGTGGTGGCCGCCGACGGCTCCATATGGATGGTGACTGAGTATATTCCCAACGCGGCGCGCACGCAGAAAGCTAACTGGGGAACATATCTAATTCGCTATGTTCCCTGACCCCTCTCGTCATGAGAGTTCGGCGGTCTCCCGGGAAACCGGGAGTCCTGTGTCCTGAAGGCTGTCAGATGAGGTTTGAAGTGCTGACCATGAGTAACTCGAAGCAAGAGCGCGGACGGCGGGCGGAAGGATTCCTTGCCCGCATGGTGGAAGGAGTCGTACTCCTGGACTCCAATGACCGGGTACTGGCGTATGACGTAGGCGCCGCCACTATTCTAGAGGAGTCCATGCATGCCGGGAGCGCAGGCGAATCGACCCTTCATGTGCCGCAGAAACTGCTGGACACACTGCGCGCGCCGCACTGGCAGGAGACTAACTCTCGCAAGGTCCGAGTTGAGTTGGGAGAGCACGTCTACTCGTGCCGGATACACGTGACGCGGTCCCGCCCGGATACGTTCCCGGGTCCCGTGACGGTGCTCTACCTGACCCGTGAGGCCAACATCACCGACGCGGTGAGCGTCATCAGCGCCGAGTACCGCCTGACGGTTAGGGAGCAGCAGGCGCTGCGCGGGGTGTTGACGGGCTTGACAAGCAAGCAGGTGGCTCAACAAATGAACATCAGCCCGAACACCGTCAAGGCATTTCTGCGTCTGATTATGGGCAAGATGGGAGTAAGTTCCCGGACCGGTATCGTAGCGAAGTTATTCGACTCAAATGGTCACGATCGGTGAGTTTGCGGCGGCCTGGCAGTTGCGCCGCGCGGCGCTGCTGTTACTGTTCTCGGTTGGGCTGAACGGGCAGGCCGTGTATGTTCCGAATTATGCTTCAAGCACCGTCTCCGGATATCTGGTCAATCCAGCCACCGGCGGTCTGAATCCGATTCCCGGTCTCCCCGTTAAGACGGGAACCTCGCCGGTTCAAGCGCTGATTCACCCGTCGGGTAAGTTCCTGTATGTGCTTGCGGCCGGCTCCGGCGACATTACCCTCTTCACGATCTCGTCGCCCTCGGGGGCTCTATCCCTGGCTCCGTGTCCGCATTGCGAAGCTACCGCGCCCTTGGGCATGGCGATCGATCCCTCGGGACGCTACCTGATTGTCACCAGCCGGGAGGCCGGCGGCATCACATCGTATTCGGTCAATCCGGCCAACGGGAGTTTAACTAAGGGAGCGTCGGCTTCCACCGGACGGGACGGGCGACCGGCGAATCCCGCGGTGGACCCTTCGGGTCGCTACCTGTATACCGCCGACCCGAGCGTGGGCGCCATCTTCGGCTATGTGGTGGGCGACGGATCCGTTACCCCGATCCCGGGCTCTCCATTTGCCGCCGCCCCAGGTGCATCGAGCCTTGCAGTGTCGCGCACCGCGGTGTTCGTCGCTAATGAAGCATCGGGCGAAGTCACGACGTACCAGATTGCGCCGGGCGGTTCGCTAACAAAGGTGGGGCTGCCCGTGCCGGTGGGCGGCAACCCGTTGACGATTGCGCTCGATTCGGAGAACGGTATCTATGTCGCGAATCAGCAGCAACTCGTGCTGTTGAACACCACACCGAATGGTGTCTACCCGCTCACGTATTTGCGGGCATACTACGCAGGCACGGTCCCTTCGTTCGTCGTGGTGGACCCGGCGGGGCTCTTCGCTTTCGTCGTCAATACGCTATCCAACGATGTCTCCGGATTTTCGATTACCGGGGGGAATTCACTGATACCGGTGGGCGCTACTTCCACGACCGGGACCAGCGGTCCGCGCCTGCCCACGGTGGGGCACATCGGCGACAGCACGGGTATCGCGCTGTCCGCGGGCTATCCCGCACCGTCCTCGTCGGCGTTCGGCACGACCGTCACGCTGAAGGGTACGATTCGAAATACCGTGAACCCGGGCAAAACTCCCGCGGGCACGGTGTCGGCAGCGCTCGGAGGCGCTGCCGGCGCAAATATCACGGCGGCAGTGGACTCTTCAGGCGGTTTCAGCATGGCCTTCGACGGCTCCAGCGGGTTTCTACCGCCCGGTAACACTCTGATCCAACTGACTTACAACCCGGCATCCGGATTCGAGGCGCCAGCGCCAATGGCGGTAGTCTATTCCGTTGCCAAAACCGCCCCTTCCTTTATGATCTCGGCCCCCAGCACGGTTGTGGCGGGACAACCTGCGTCTTTCAAGATCGCAGCCGCACCGGCGGGCGGCCGCTATCCAGGGGGCAGCGTCGTACTGCTGATTGACGGGGCGCCCGCGACGGGCTCCATCCCGCTGGTTAATGGCGTGGCGACCGCTGCCTACACGGCGTCGGCGGGAAGTCACACCGCTTCGCTCACGTACAGCGGAGACAGTTGGTTTACCTCAGCCGCGGTAACGTCGACGACCTTCCGTGCCAAGCGCATCACCGGTGTGACGGTTACGGGCAGTTCTACCTCCGCGGTCTACGGACAAGGTATCACTTTGACCGCTACCGTCACTCCCGCGGCAGCCACTGCCCAAGGCACGGTGGACCTCTTTGATGGCGCCACGAAGCTGAATGCGTCGCCGGTGGCGGTGGTTTCGGGGCAGGCGCAGTCGGGGCCTTACGCGATGAACGCGGGAAACCACACGATTGTGGCGGTGTTCAGCGGGGACGCGAGCAATCTTGGGTCGTCTAACGACAGCGCCCCGCTAATGGTCGCGATAGCGCGCGCCACCGTTGCCGTGCCGTCTCCGCGGTTATCGGGAAGTGCCGTGTACGGGCCGATGTCCTTCTCCGTGTCCCTGGCGCCGGCGGCGTCAGGCAGCGCGTTGCCTGGAGGGGCGGCGAGTTTAGCCGATGGCGCGAGCGAGGTGAGCCAGGCGACGCTGGCCAACGGCACGGCCACGTTTGCAGTGCCCTTACTAGCGGTGGGCACGCACGTCCTGACGGTCGCTTATCGCGGGGACACGAGTTATCTGCCCGCGGTATCTCCGCCGCTAACTCTGGTTGTTGCCAAGGCGGCGCCCGCGGTGGCGGTGCGAAGCGTGCCGGAGGCGGCCGTCTCCGGCCAGACTGTGAACCTGATCGCCACGGTCATTTCCAGCGGTCCGGCGACAGGAACGATCAGCTTTCAGGATCGCGGTATATCGCTCGGCCCGGCTCAGAGTATCGAGGCTGGAAAGGCATCGTTCAGTTATACGGTGCCGGGCGCGGGCAGCCATCGCATCTCGGCGGTGTACGGCGGGGACGCCAATCTGAGTGGGGGCGAGTCCGCGGCTGTGTTGCGTGTCGAACAGGCGAACTCCGTGGTTGGACTCCCGGTGACCGGCGGGCCCGCGACTTACGGCCAACCGGTGGCGCTAACGGTCAACGTGTTCGCCGGCGCGCCCGGATCGGGGACTCCGCCGGGCACGATCACGTTCAAAGATCGCGGTGTGGCGATTGGCGCGGCGCCGCTGGAGGGCGGCGTGGGGAGTCTGCGCGCGGGCAACCTGGCGGCCGGCAGTCATTCGATCTCGGCGGCGTACAGCGGCAGTGCGGATTTCGTAGGCGCCGAATCGTCCGCTTTGAATTTCGCGGTGGCCAAGGCTTCCACCACGACCACGCTGGTCATCAGGGCTGACCAGTCGGCGACCGTGCTCACTGCCATGGTGATCGCGACCGGCTTGTTTGCGCCACGCGGAGCGGTGGAGTTCTTCGGCGGCGCAGCGCGTCTGGGAAAAGCAGAGATTTCCGCAGGACAGAATTCGGCGATCCTGAGCCTTGCGCCGACTGGGTACTCGGGTGCAGCGACTGCCGTTTACCAGGGAGACAGTAATTTCGAAGGCAGCGTCTCCGGCGCCGCTACGGTGAATCCCGCGCGGCAGGCGAGTCAGCTATCGCTGCAAGTCAGCAAGGCTCCCGCCGCGGCCGGGCAAGCGATCTCCTGCACGGTTAGCCTCTCATGGGACGGCAAGGCTCCCGCCAGCGGAATCATACGGCTCTTCGACGGGGTAACGTTGCTGGGCAGCATTCCGGCGCAAGCCAGCGGCGTCCTGGCGATTACTCTGCCGGCCGGCATGCATCAACTAAGTGCGGCTTACTCCGGGGATACGACTTACTTGTCGTCGACAGCGACTTATACATTGGCTGTGAATCGCACGCCAGCTAACCTGCGGCTGACCGCCGGTCCCGACGCGCCGGCTTTCGGGCAGAACGTGATTGTGAGCGCCAAGGTATCGAGCGCTGCGTCCGGCGTGCCGCTGGCCGGAGGCACGGTGAACTTCTTGGACGGGGGCAATACTGTGGCCGTGGCGCCGGTGATCGCCGGAGTGGCGAGCGCCGCACTGGCGGGTTTAGAACCCGGTGGGCACCAGCTCAGCGCGATCTATAGCGGCGATGCGAACTGGGATCCGGGCACGTCCAACGCCGCGCCGGTTGGCGTAGAAAAAGCTGTCACCGCGCTCCAGATTAGCGCGCCCCCTGTGACCGGACAGGGTGGCGTGGTGTCGCTGACGGCCAGCCTTGCGGTGCTGGCGCCGGGCGCCGGACTTCCTTCCGGTTACATCCTGTTCCTGGAAAGCGGGACTCGCCGAGTGCTGGCACAGGCGGCACTGGACGGCGCCACAGCGGCGGCATCGATTCCCGCGGAGTCCGCGGCGCATAGCGTCATCGCGGTTTACTCCGGCGATGCGCGGTTCCTGGACAGCCGTTCCGCGTCCGAGAACCAATTCGCGGTTCTCAATGCCGCGTCTTATTGCGCTTGCGGGTTCGCCGCGGGAGAGATCGTGACTCTGTTCTGGCAGAATGCAGGCGCCGGGACGCGCATCGCGGATTCCATTCCACTGCCGGACACCTTGGGCGGTGTGACCGCGGCAGTGACCGATAGCGCCGCCAGGGTTCATCTCGCGCCGCTATTCTATGCCTCGCCGGGCCAGGTATCGTTTCTGATCCCGCCGGAGGTGGCGGAAGGTCCCGCGACACTGCGCGTGTCCACGGCGCAGGGGGGCGTATCGTCGGCGGTGATTGTGGTGGGCACGGTATCTCCCGGCCTGTTTGCCGCGAACGCCGGGGGAGGAGGCCCGGCGGCAGCGCAATTCGTGCGGGTGCATGCCGGCGGCGCACAGGACGCGCCAGTGGACGCAGCGGCGTACGACACCGCCGCACAAGCGTGGACCACCGTCGATGTGGACCAGGCGGCCGACGGGGAAGCGCTCTACCTTGTGCTCTACGCCACTGGAATCCGGAACCGTGAGTCCGCAGTGACCGCGACCATCAAGGGGCAGACAGTGGCCGTGGAATACGCCGGTCCCCACGCGCTGTATCAGGGACTGGACCAGATCAATCTGCGCCTGCCGTCGGGCTTGCCGCACGGTACAGCCGCCGTTGCGATTGCGGTGGACGGGAAAATGTCGAACATGGTGACCGTGTCGTTTCGGTGAGTTCTTCTTGAAGACCCGAATACATCTGTACTCTGCATCCAACAAATGAATAAAAAGAGTCCGATCCGCGCCGGTGACCATCAACGGAACCGAGTTCGTTCATCGGAGAGGAAAAGATGCGTTTGGCAAAACTGGGTGTTCCGTCAGCCGTGCTGGCACTCGGCCTTCTGGCATGTGTGGCGACCATTCAAGCGACGACCGAGTACGGCAAGAAAGAGAAAAAGTCCTGCACGACTTGTCATGCGAAAGTGTCGAAAGACTCGGCGGAGATGACCAAGAAGCTCAAGCCGAATCGGCACATGCTACAAGGAAAACGAGCACCCGCTGGCTAAGTGTAAGTAGCGCGTTGGCGGATTGAGCGCGGCACGGGTGACCCTAATGGGCGTGACGGCGCTGGACGGCCTGCCGATGGGAACGCGGTGCGGCACGCTCGATCCCGGGGTGATGCTGTACCTCATGGATGAACTCAAGATGGGCGCCCGCGAGATCGAGAAACTGATTTACTCGCAGTCGGGCATACTTGGTGTCTCCGGCATCAGCGGCGACATGCGGGAGTTGCTGGCCAGCGACGATCCGCGCGCCAGACAGGCAGTCGATTTATTCGTCTACCGTATTGGCCGCGAGGCTCGGCTCGCTGGCGGCGGCCCTCGGCGGGCTCGATGCGATTGTGTTCACCGGCGGTATCGGCGAACGTGCGGCGACGATCCGGGAACGCGTGTCCAACGATGCCGGTTGGCTCGGGGTGGCATTGGATGCGGCCGCCAACGCCGCGGGAGGGCCGCGCATCAGTACGCTGGCGAGCCCGGTTTCCGTATGGGTTGTCCCGACCAACGAAGAATTAATGATCGCGCTCCACACCAGACGATTGACCGGGGCCGCAGTTTTGAACTGAGGGAAGGCGAGGATGAATATCACCGTTCTAGGCGAGCAACGTTTCTCATCCCCCATCGCGCGCACCGTCAGCGATAGCGCTGACATCGGCTACGTGCACAGTATAATTTCGGCCGGAATCGATTGGCGCAAAGCTCCCGGGTATACCAGGTCCGGCGGGCTCTACGAAGTGACGTTTCATGATTATCACCAGGCGGGCGGCGCCTGGATTTACAGCTTTCAGAAACTGAACGCCGAGATTATCCAGCATCTCCCGTTACTGCGTGAGACGTGGGTTCTGGCGGGCCGGGCCAGGATGGAAACGACGCTGAACGACAACCGCCCGATCCCCTACTTCATGCTCCCTCAGCTTGGCAGCGGCGACACGCTGCGGGCTTTTGCGACCGACCGCTTCCGCGATCACCACAGCCTGTTGATGAATGCGGAGTTCCGCTGGATGCCCGCACTTGGCTGGGATATGGCGCTGTTCGATGACCCCGGCAAGGTCGCGAGCTGCCGCGGCGACCTCAATTTCAAGCCACGGCGGGCAATCGCCGCCTGACAGCGTCCGGCGTGCCGGTATCGAGCAATGCCGATGCCATCTCGCCGGCGGCGCGCGGCCCGAAGGATTTCAATGCCGCCACCGTCGGACGCAGGATGTGCCGGTTCGCGAGCAAGGGCACTAGCGGCCCGATCAGAGAGGGGTCACGAGGCAAGGACGCCAGTGCGGCACGAATGCGTGTGGTGTTCCCGGAGCGCAAAGCGTCGTGCGCCGCGCATACAGGATCTGGCGCGGCGTCGGTCATGGCTTCCTGTAGCGCGGACGCATTCAGGCCGGCGAAACTGCGCACCATGGTGAAATCCGCCGGGCGAAGCAGCGTGGTGGCCGGCGCTTTGACGGAAACGGAGGTCCAACCATTCATGCGCGCCACGGCAGACTCGTCTCGCGTCATCATGGAGGGAGATGGCGCCCGGATC
>JBDTPR010000292.1:0-7891 GCA_039932635.1 Candidatus Solibacter sp. | reverse complement strand
GCGTTCGTCTGCTGCCACACCGGCTTGCCATCGGGCAGCGTGACGGCCCTGGGGTCGTTGAAGCCGCGCACTCCGCGCAGTCTCCCGAAGACGTGGTCGAACGAGCGGTTCTCCTGCATCAGGATTACGACATGCTCGGCATCCATATACGTGCTTCCCGCGGGCGGTTCGATCGCCAACGCCCGCTCGATGGAGGGCAGCAGCGCCCCCAGCAATTGCGCGCCGCCTGCCGAGAGTGCCGCGGCCCGCTTGAAGAATTCGCGGCGAGTATCCTTACTGTCATCTGTATGCATGAAAATCCCTTGAGTATATCCTCTCGACCCGCTCACGGTAGAATGTGATTCCATGGGTGTTGCAGGCAGCGCCAAGCGAGTCGCTCTCACTTTTCGGTTTCCGAAGAAGGGGCAGCCGTACGCCGATGCCCTCCGTGCGGTGGGGTTGGAGCCGTTGCCATTTCAGCCCGGATCCGGCGCTTCCTCCCTGGATGGGCTGGCCGGACTGGTGCTTTCCGGCGGCGTCGATATCGAACCGGCACGCTACGGCGCCGCGACCGATCCTCGCACCGAAACGCCCGACCAGGAGCGCGACGAGATGGAGTGGCGCCTGCTCGAACAGGCTGTGGCGGCCGACATTCCGGTGCTCGCAATTTGCCGCGGGCTGCAGTTGTTCAACGTCTTCCATGAGGGCGGAACCCTGCTTCAGCACCTCGACGGACACACCGTCATCAGCCCCGATCCCTCCGACCCCGCGCATTCCGTGGTGCAGGCGCCGCGCAGCCGCCTGGCATCCATTCTGGGCCTGGGACCTGTGCCGGTGAATTCGCGGCATCATCAGGTGGTGGAGCAGGTGGGCCGCGGTCTCCTGGTAACTTCCCGCTCTGACGATGGAGTTATCGAAGGCCTGGAACGTCCGGACTTACGTTTTGCTGTCGCCGTCCAATGGCACCCGGAAGATCAAGTCTCTCGGTTCGCCGCGCAGCGCCGCCTGTTCGAAGCTTTTGCAGCCGCTCTCTAAGTCTCCTTGTAATGCCAGTGTATTAAGACTGGTGTATGATTGGTTCCCAAGAACTAACGGGGGCCATGCCCTACCGGATTCTGGATCATTCAGCACACATTTCAGGAGGAGACTATGATGCGCCGTTTAGCCGTTTCAACCTTCATACTTGCCGCGATGCCCTTCGCATCGCTGGCACAATCCACGTACGGCAACATTCTCGGGACTGTCACCGATCCGACGGGGGCCCGAATTGTCGGCGTGATACTCAGGGTTACTAACCAAGGGGAAGCGATCTCGCGCTCCGTATTGTCAGACGATGCCGGCAACTATGAGGTGCTCAACCTTAAGGCCGGCGTCTATACCGTGAATTGTGAATCCAAAGGCTTCAAGACTTTCCAGGCTAGCGATCTTCAACTAGTCGCCCGGCAGGCACTTCGCGTCAACATCGTCCTCGAAGTTGGCAGCGTCAACGACACCATCAATGTGAGCACCGTCGCTCCCGTCGTCGCCACCGACACCGGCACCATCGCGAACTCGTTCGATTCCAACCAGGTTCTGACGATCCCCGCGAACTACCGCGGCGCGGGCAGTACGAGCCCCATGCGGGTGCTGGCCTTCCAGCCCGGCATCAACTCGGACAACGGCAACGGCTTCTCTGTGCAGGGCGCCACTCCGGCGCAGACCGAATATTCGGTGGACGGCATTTCAACGGTCAGCGTGCGGAGCAACGGCGCGCTCAGCGAGATCTTCCCCTCGTCCGAAGGGATCGCCGAAATGAAGGTGCAGGGAGTCGGCAACAGCGCCGAGTATGGGCAGGTCGGCGACATCACCACGACCTCAAAAGGCGGCTCCAGCGGGTTCCACGGCAGCGCCTTCGAATATATGCAGAACCGTGCGTTGGATGCCACTGCCTATGGTTCCACCATTAAACCGCAGAAGACCGCGAACACGTTCGGCGGCAGCCTCGGCGGTCCCATCAAACGCAATCGGGCATTCTTCCTCGGGACTTATGAGGACATGCGATATCACACCGGCACCACCTTACAGGCTACCGTGCCCACCGAGGCCATCCGGCGTGGAGATTTCAGCAAAGAGAGTTACATTGTTCGCGACCCGTTCAGCAGCAATAACGCGCCGTTCGCGAATAACCAGATTCCGACTAACCGCATCAGCTCCGTTGCGACCAACGTCCTGAAGTATTACCAGCTGCCGAATTTCGGGCGGAGCGATGTGCAGACCACATCCAACTACCGCAATCCTGCCGCGGCGCCCACCACTTCCTATCAATGGGACGCTCGCATCGATTACACGATCACCGACAAGCAGTCCGTTTTCGGCCGCCTCAGTTGGAAGAATGTGAGCACGGTCAGCCCGACGGCTTTTCTGCTGCCATCCGATACCGGCAGCAACAACAGCCGCTCGCTCACGCTTTCTCATGTCGCGTCCCTGCGATCGAATCTGGTGAACGAGTTCCGTTTCGGCTTCGCCATCAGCGACGCCATAACCACCTACAATTTCGATGGCCCCAAGCTCACCGCCGACATCGGCCTCAAGACGCCCGCCGAGCTGACCTTCAATGGCCTGCCGAATTTCAGTTTTAGCAGCGGGACCTCCGGCTTCGGTAAGGGCAAACCCGGCTTCACTTTTTCGCACAGCTACCAGTGGAACAACAACACCACCTGGACCAAAGGCCGCCACACCGTGAAGTTCGGCGCCGATATACGCCGCCTGCATGTCGAGACAGCGCTCGGCTTCACCGGCAGCGACAACTACGGGAATTCCGCCTTCGACGGGCGCTTCTCGGGACGCGATCTGAGTGACTTCCTGCTCGGAGTGCCCTACGGCACTAACTACGCTTCCGTCAATCAGGACAACGATGGCATGGCCTGGCACTACGCCGCCTACGTGCAGGACAGCTTCAAAGCAACCTCCAAGCTCTCTCTCGAATACGGCCTGCGCTGGGAACTGCACCCGCCGTTCTACGACCGCGGCGGCAACATCACCAATTTCGACCGGTCCGTCCCCATCACCGGTCGCGTGATCATCCCCACCATGAAGCACGCCACCGACATCACCTCGCCGGGCTTCCTGCTCACCATCAATGCGTGTCCCGCGGCTTCGGTGCAAGGCCTGCCGTGCACGCCGTTCCTGACCGCTGAGCAGGCAGGCTTCCCGGAGGGTCTGCGTTACACGCAGTGGAAAGATTTCAACCCCCGCTTCGGCTTCGCGTACCGGCCGTTCGGCGATACCAAGACGGTGATCCGCGGCTCGGCAGGGCGGTACACCATGACCCTGCTCGGCGCGGTCTTCTACGGCCTGACCGGGATCTCCAGTTCCGACGTGCGCGAGTTCACCAACACATTCACCAACGGCGTGCCGCAATTCCAGTTCCCGAATATCGTGGCGCCTGGCAATGGCGTCAAGGCCGGCAGCCTCGGGTCGGCTTACTTCGGCACCGCGGAAGATCCGACTTACAAAGATCCTTACTCTTATCAGTGGAACCTCAGCGTGGAGCGCGATTTGGGTTGGGAGACCGGACTTCGCGTCTCCTACATCGCGCTGCGCTCCTTGCAGATGCCTTGGGCGCCCGATCTGAATCAGCCCAAACCGTCTGTCGTGCCCTATGCCAATCGTCCGCTCACCGACCGCCCCTTCCCCTATTGGAGCCGTCTGTACAGCTACGACACCGGCGCCAACGCGATGTACAACTCCCTGCAGACGGAGTTGCACCACCGCGTGCGTGACGGCTTGACGTTCAGCACTGCCTGGACTTGGGCCAAGAACCTCGGCGACAACAATGGCCCCGCCTCCACCGGTTGGGCCGGCGCCAACGGCGGAGGACGCGTAACCAATTCGCTCGATCGCGCGGCCGATCGCGGCGATTTCTACGCCACTCGCCGCCATCGCTGGACCACCACCGCCTTCTACGATCTGCCTTTCGGCAAGGGCCGCAGGTTCGGCAAGAACTGGGGCCGTGCGGTGGATGCCGTCGGCGGCGGCTGGCGGTTGGCGACCATCATGCTCGTGCAGACCGGACCCTATCTGACGCCCACCTTCAGCGGCGGCGATCCTTCCGGCACCAACGCCTCGGCGCGCGGTTCCATGCGGCCCGACCGCATCGGCACCGGTAGCCTGGACAACCCCACCGCGTCGGCCTACTTCGATCGCAGTGCGTTCCTCTGCCCGGGCCGCGTTGCCGGACCCGACCAGTTCAACTGCAATATCGCGCCGATCGGCCGCTTCGGCAATTCCGGAGTCGGAGTCTTGCTCGGACCCGGCACGCTGAACCTCTCGATGGGAATGGGCAAGGACTTCCGGATCGTGGAGCGAGCCCGCTTGCGTCTGGAAGGCACCTTCACCAATTTGCCCAACCATCCGAATCTCGCCGATCCCGGCACCAACATCACCGCGCTGAGCTTCGGCCAGGTGACCTCGGTCCGCGGCGGCGATAGCGGAGGCAATCGCGTCGGACAGGTCAGCCTGCGCCTGGAATTCTAGAACTTGGCTGGGTCGGGCGTTGACGGTGCAAGTTGCTCGCCCGGCTCAGCCGCATCGGCAAGAAACGGAATGCCAAGGCCACTGAGGCGAAATCCTGACCGATCGATGTGAAAGAATCCCCCGAGAACCGAGCGCTGACAACCGCGCTCGGGTCACTACAGTGCCAGTGCCCCTCTTCCCGCACGGGTCGCCGCCGTCGCTCCGCTCCGACCACAAGAACATTGACGGATGCCTGAAGGTCGGAGTTCTACGTGCCGCACCTCTTCCCCCCTGGCTACTATGGTACGTAGCTCCAAACCAGAGGTGACCCAGTGCGATTTTCGAGCCTGATCACGGCCGTGGACGCACACGCCTGCGGAGAACCAGGCCGAGTCATCACCGGCGGAGTCCTCGACGTCCCCGGCCAGACCATGTTCGACAAGCGCAACTGGCTCGCCCAACACGCCGACCACATCCGCCTGCGCATGCTCCGCGAGCCGCGAGGCTACCCCGCCGCCAACTGCAATCTCATCCTCCCTTCCAACCACCCCGAAGCCGACGCCGGCTTCATCATCATGGAGCAGGTCGAGTACCCGCCCATGTCCGGCACCAACACCATCTGCGTCGTCACCGTGCTGATCGAAACCGGCATGGTGCCAGCCATCGAACCCGTCACCCACCTCAAGCTGGAAACCCCCGCCGGCCTCATCTCCATCGACGCCGAGGTCCACCATGGCAAAGTCCGTAAAGTGACCTTCCGCAACGTCCCCGCCTTCGCCACCGACCTCGACGGCAAGCTCGACGTCGCCGGCCTCGGCGCCGTCACCGTCGACGTCGCGTACGGCGGCATGTTCTACGTGATCGCCGACGCCGAGCCTCTTGGCATCGCCCTCGTCCCCGATCAGGGCCGCGACATCGTCCGCCTCGCCGAAATGATCAAGGCCGCCGCTCGGGAACAACTCCCCGTCGTGCATCCCGAAAATCCCGGCATCGCCGGCGTGACCATCGCGCAACTCTCCGCGCCGCCCGCGAACCCCGGCTCGCACCGCCGCAATGCCGTCGTCGTCTCCACCGGCACGCTCGACTGGTCGCGTCCCGAGAGTTGGACCGGCGCGCTCGACCGCTCCCCTTGCGGCACCGGAACCTGCGCCCGCATGGCCGTCATGCACGCCAAGGGGCAACTCGGCCTCCACCAGGATTTCATCCACGAGGGCATCCTCGGCACCACCTTCACCGGCCGTCTGCTTGAAGAAACCCGCGTCGGCCCTTACGCCGCCGTCGTGCCCTCGCTCTCGGGACAGGCGTGGATCACAGGCTTCGCACAATACGTACTCGACCCGGAAGATCCGTTTCCGAACGGCTTCACCGTGGGCGACATTTGGGGGAAAGAATAAATGATCGATACCGGCTTGAATGGCAAAGTAGTCATCGTCACCGGCGGCGCCGCCGGCATTGGCCTCGCCACCGCGCGCCGCTTCGCGCAGGAGGGTTGCCGCGTTGCGTCTTGGGACGTCAAGGACGGCGAAGCCCAGCCCAACGGCATCTTCCAGAAGGTGGACGTCACCCGCCCACCCTCCGTCGAAGCCGCGCTCGATGAAGCCGCGGCCAAACTCGGCTCGCCCTATGTCCTCGTCAACAACGCCGGCATCCTCCGCGATGGCCAACTCGTCAAATACAAGGAGGGCGAGCTCGTTGGCGTCATGAGCGACGAGCAGTTCGATTCCGTCGTCAATGTGAATCTCAAAGCCGTGTTCAACTGCACACGCGCCGTCGTGCCCCGCATCATCGCCGCCGCCACCGGAGGCGTGATCCTAAACGCCTCAAGCGTAGTCGGCCTCTACGGCAATTTCGGCCAGACCAATTACGTCGCCACCAAAGCCGGAGTCATTGGAATGACCAAAGTCTGGGCGCGCGAGTTGGGCAAACACAAGATCCGCGTCAACGCGGTCGCCCCCGGCTTCATCGCCACCGAGATGATCCGCCAGATGCCCGAAAAAATCATTCTCACCTTGGTCGGAAAAACGCCGCTAGGCCGAATGGGCCAGCCCGAAGACGTAGCAAACGCCTACGCCTGGCTAGCCTCCGACCAGGCCGCCTTCATCACGGGCACCGTCCTCAGCGTAGACGGAGGAGCCGTCACCGGCACGTAGAGCGCAGCCCGCACACGCTTTCCTACAATATAAGTAGGACACTACCGTGAAACCTATCTACATCGCCACGTTCCATCAATCCAAATTCGGCAAGCTGCTGGGCATGACCGTGCCCCAGATTATCGAAGCCGCCATCCAGGGAGCCTGCCGCCAGATCTCCGCCAACCCCGCCGCGCTCGACGTCGGCAGCATCGGCGCTGCCTGCAATTTCTCTCTCAACGAGCAGGGACTCCTCGCGGGGCTCGTGGCCGACGTCCCCGGCATGGAAGGCAAACCCATCGAGGCCGTCGAGAACGCCTGCGCCTCCGGTGGCCAGGCCGTCCTCTCCGTCATCCAAAAGCTCCAACTCGGCATGGGCGACACCGGCATCGCCGTGGGCTACGAGAAAATGCGCGATGCCGAAGGCAAAATGGACGGCAAACTCATCGGCAAGGTGCTGGGCTACTTCTGCCACCCCGACGAGCGCACTGGAAAAGTCTTCGTGTTTCCCCACATCTTCGCCGAAGTCATGCGCCAGTACATGGACGCCTACGCAGTCACCGAGCGCGACCTCGCCGCCATCGCCGTCCAGGAGTATGCCAACGCGAAATTCAACCCCTGCGCGCAGATGAACAAAGTCCAGATCACGCTCGATCAGGCCCTGGCCATCGAAGGCTTCAATCGCTACGTGGTCGAAGGCCTCCCGCTCAAGACCTACGATTGCTCGCAGATCACCGACGGCTTCGCGTCCCTCATCCTCGCCACCGAAGAAGGCCTCGCCAAACTCGGAGTGCCCAAATCCGCCTGCGTCGAAATCGCCGGCTGGGGCCAGGCCACCGACCCTCTGCGCCGCGCCGGCCGCGACGTCCTCGTCCCCGCCGGCGCCTACCGCGCCATGCGTTCCGCGTACGCCATGGCCGGACTCGAGCCCCACGACGTCAACGTCGCCGAAGTCCACGACTGCTTCACCGTCATGGGCGCGCTCGGTACCGAAGTGATCGGCAAGGCGAAAACCGGCCAGGGCGCCCGCTACTGGGTCGAAGGCAAGGCCGCGCCCCATGGCGAGTGTGCCATCAACACCTCCGGCGGTCTGATCGCCAAAGGACACCCCATCGGCGCCACTGGTATCGCCATGATCGGCTGGAGCGCGCTCCAACTTCTCGGTAAGGCGCCCGCCGAACTTCAGGTTGCCAATCCGCGAGCCGCCGCCACCTTCAATATCGGTGGACCCATTTGCGCCAGCGTGTGCACCGTGCTTCGGGCAGCGGAGTAGTAGTATACTCCCACCA
>JBDTPR010000291.1:0-7973 GCA_039932635.1 Candidatus Solibacter sp. | reverse complement strand
AACTCACCGGACAGGCCACGTTGCGCCCCGGCGACGTGTTCAGCCTTAGCGATCTCGCCAGCGACCCGGGCTCTCTGCGCGCCCTTTCCGTGGCCCATCAGTTGGATGGCGCGCGCGGCTTCCGCACTTTGGCGCGCGTGGAAGGAGCGGGCTAAATGAGCGACCTCATCCCCACCCTTCGAGCCATCATTCGCGAAGAGCTCACGCGCCATCGCTGGCCGGAACTCGGCGTGGTCAGTTCCGTCTTCGCCAAAGAGGACGATTCGGGCGATGGCAATCATCAGGTCAACGTGACGCTACGCGGCAGCGGGTTAGAGATTCAGCGCGTCTCCGTCGCAGTGGATCGCGCCGGCTGGTCAGCCTTGCCGCGCACTGGCGACACCGTCGTGGTGGCGTTCCTGGACGGCGACCTGAACGCGCCCGTCGTCCTGGGCACGGTCTACGACAACACCCTGCGTCCGCCGAAAGCCGCTCCGCTCGATGTGGTATACATGCCGCCCGACGCTGAGGATTCCTCCATTCGCCGCCTCTATGTCGAACTGCCCGGCGGCAGTTCCATCACCTATGGCGACGATAAATTGAGCATCACCAGCGGAGGTACCGAAGTCGTAATCGAAAAAGATGGCGATGTCTCCATCAAATCCGCGGGCAATATCAAGATCGAAAGCCAGGGCGATATCAGCCTGGAAGCCGGCGGCAATGTCAACGTGAAAGCGCAGCAGAGCGCCAGCATCAAGGGCGCCGATGCCACGCTTGAAGGCCAGAGCGCCAGCACCGTGAAAGGCGCTTCGGTGAAGCTCGCCGGAATGACCAGCTTCAGCCCGTCCTGAGAAATTTATGCCTGGATCTCCTGTCACTATCGGATGCGCTGTGGTGTTGAGTCCTGGAGCCGCGGGTCCGCCCGATTCCGGCTTCATCACGGTGATCACGCAGACCGCCGCTACGGCCAGCGGCATGCCGCTCGCCACCGTCGGCAGCATTTGCCAGATGGTGAACTCCATTTCGGGCGCGCCCTATCCGCTGCCCATCGGCTCCGGCGGATCGGGCTCGGTGACCATCAGCGGATCGGCATTGGTGCGCATGGGAGACATGATTCCCTCAGGCCCCGGCGTGCTGACCATTCTCGGCCCACCGGCCGCGCCCTTCATCAGCGACCAGGGGGCGCCCTGATGGCGAAGCGAACCATCGCAAGCGTGTCTCCGTTTCAAGGTCGGGATTTGCGCCTGGACTATCGCCAGAGCGGAGGCTTCTTCGAGGATGCCGACCTGGCGACCGACCGCAACGGCCTGCGCCGCGATCTGGCCGTGACCAGCGGCCTGGACAATCTGACGCAGGCGATCGCCAATCGCCTCAAGACGCGCAAAGGGGAACTGGCCTCGCTGGGTCATCCGGATTACGGCTCGCGGCATCATGAGTTGATCGGCGAGCCCAACGTGCAGCGCACGCGCAACCTGATCAAGCTTTATGTTCTGCAAGCGCTGCGCGACGAACCGCGCATCGTGCGAGTACTCAAAGCCGACATCCGCGCGGAGCACGATCCGCCGCGCGAAAGCGTGCGCATCGAAGTGCAGGTGCAGGTGCTGGATTTTGCCGAGCCGCTGAATCTTGTGGTGCCGTTCTCTCTGGGTGTAGGTCTATGAGTTACGCGGCGGAACCTTACGTCCAATTCGTGGATGATCTGCTGACGGCTCTCACCGGCGGCGTCATCCGTGAGGAATTCCGTTTCCTGCCCGAGAACGTTCCCTACCGCTTGCACGCGCCCGGTCCGCCGGTGCCGTCCACGATTCGCGTCTTCGGCCAGGCCGCGGGCACGTACCGCCGCTTTCAGAGCGGCAAGGATTACAAGGTCGAGCCCGATTTCACCATCACGTGGCTGGCGCAGGGCGCGTCTCCCGCCGCGGGCGCCATTTGGCCCGACGATGGCGCCACGTTCTACGTCAACTACGATTACATCGCGCCCTCGGGCGCCAACCCGCCGCTTACCGACCGTAACCCGGGCAGCGTCACGCGCCTCCTGGCCGAGAGTTTCGCGCGTGAATACGCCGTGCTCTCGCGACAGCTCGAAGCCATCTACCAGGCCGGTTTCGTGGAGACCGCCGGGGGCCGCGATCTGGATCAGATCGGCCTGCTGGTGGGTGTGTCTCGCCGCACCGCGACATCGGCGGTAGGCTCTGCGATTTTTCTGCGCTCCACACCTGCGCCGGCCGATATTTTCATTCCCGCGGGAACACGCGTCTCCACTGTCACGCCTCCCGCCGCGCAATTCGAAACCCTGCTGGAAGGCGCGCTGCGTCGCGGCAGTCTCAGCGTCGAAGTCACCGTACAATCGCTGGTTGCCGGACCGGCGGGCGTGGTAGCGGCGGAATCCATTCAGGTCATCAACCGCCCGATTCTTGGCGCGGAGGCGGTGCACAATCCGCAGGCCACGGCCTTCCAAAGCGCCAACGAAACCGACGACCAGTTGCGCGGCCGCATACAGCGCGCGCTCGAAGGCGCGGGGCAGGCCACGCCCGGCGCGCTACTCAGTGCACTCACCACCATACCGGGGCTGCGCGAGAAGGATATTCAAATCCTGGAAGACCCCATCTCGCGGCCCGGCGTGATCGAACTCAACGTGGCGCTGCCCGAGTTGCCTCCCGGCAAAGAGAGCGAGTTGCTTCAGCAGTATGCCGAGCAGGCGGTGGCACTGATCGAGCAGACCCGCCCGGTGGGCGTGCGCATCCTGCACAACATCGACGCGCCCAAGCCCCTCGGCCCCGCCGAACCAGGCCCCGCGGAGCAGCCCGACGAAGGCGATGCGCCGGCCACCGCCGGTATCGCGCCCACCGGTTCGCTTTCGCTGCCGGTGGATGTCAACGTGTGGCTGACGCCCGCCACGCGCAGTCTCACCGAGACCGAGCGCAACGAACTGATCCGCGCCGGCGTCTCGGCCGTGCACGATTTCATCGCCGATGCGGGCTTGGGCGAGACCGTGGTCTACAACGGCATGGTGGCACGCCTGATGGCGCTTCCCGGAGTGCTCGATGTGGCGCTGGAAGTCTATCCACAGGCTGACCCCGCGCAGCCGCGCCGCAAGAATATCCTGCCCATCAATCCCAGTTTGCGTCCCGTGGCCGGCAAGGTGGATGTGCAGCTTCGCGGCTCGCTGATCGTGCTCGATGTCAGCATGGCCGTAACCCGCAAGGGCGCGGGGCTGCTCACCGACCCGCTGCAATTGAGTTCCACCATCAGTTCGGACGTCACCGCCGCGCTCAACGCGGCCTTCCGCACCGGTTCGCTGGCCGTGCTCTCGCAGGATTCCCTCAAAGGACTCCTGGGCACGGCGGAAACCTACGCGCTCGGCACGCTCGATTATTCCGTCGAGTATCAGGATGCCGGCGTGCGCGTGCGCCAGAAGAATCCGCAGATCACGCCCTCGCAATCCGACCAGTTCTGGGCGCGCCGCGTCACCGTGGAGGTACAGTGACGGGACGCGCGCAAAACATCCTGCGCCGTTTGCCCGCGCACCTCGACGTAGCGCGCGAAGGCAAGCAGATCGCCGAAGTCGCCACCGCCCTGGCACAGGATCTGGACACCCTGAGCGTGGTGCTGGCGCGCATTCGCCGCGCTCACCGGCTGCTCGATGCCGACGAGTTGCGCGACCTGCTGCGCATCGCCGCGCTGCACCACATCATTCCGGCTGAGTTCGCCATCCTGTTCACGCGCTTCGATGCCGCCCGGAAACTTCTGCCGGACGCCGCAGCGGCCGACGATGCAGCCGAGAAACTGATCGCACTATGGGGCATCGCCGCGCCCGCGCCGCGCCTGCCGCTATTTGGCGATCGCCCGACCCTCGCCGCGTTCGCCGGCCGCGCACTACTCCAGGACGCGTTGCTGGACGCGCTGCGCGCGCGCATTGGCGCCATCTGCACCATCCATTCCCGCGGTAACGGCACCGTACAGGCGCTCGCGCTCGGCGCCGCCAACGCGCTCGATCTCGACATCCAATCGATCACTCACAGCACAGACCGCTATCTTCATATCGCGGTTGTGCAAGATCGACTCCGCCTGCAACATCCCGTGCCGAAAGGCACTGCCACCGTGCCGCAGGACATTGCCCCCGCCGCCGAGGAATTGCTGCTCGAAGAGAATCCGCTGGCACAGGCGAAGACCGGCGATGTCGGTAGAAAGCATGCCGAACTGTTCAGCGTCCTGCGCCGCGGCTTCGAGACCGCCACCATTGAGGTGCGCGTCACCGGCGTTGAGAATCGAACGCTTGGACCCATGCTGGTGAATCGCGACGAAGGCCGCGGCGTTGGCTTCTCCGGCGCCGTGCCGAGCGGCTCCACGCTGGATTTCACCGAGGAAGGCCGCGTCCTGCTGGATTCCGATGATGTGACGGCGCTCTGCTTCGGCTGGGAGGGCGGCTGCTTCGCCGACAGCGCCGCGATCCGCCCACTGGATTTCGTCTTCGACGGTCCGGGCGCCAATCCGGCGCGCGTCGCCCGCTTCGCTGAATCCACGCCCACAGGCGCGCTCGATTCCAGCTTCGTTTTCCCCCACGCCGGCGACAGCCTGACCATGCCCGGCATCTCGGTCGGCGAGACGCGCTTCGCTTTCTTCGTGCAGGAGGGCTACTTTTCGAAGGACTCGCAGCGTGTGGCGCCTCGGCCCGCCATTGCCTTCGCCGATCAATCCGTCTTCGCGCCCGGGCCTTCGGACACGCGCTCCAACGCCGCGATGGTGAATCTGCAGTGGCATGAGCGCACGGCGTTCTGTGTGAACGTCTGGATTCCGCGGCGCTTCCTCGGGCTCACACCCGACGATTCGGAGGGCCGCGACACGCTCTCCCGCGTCGCGCTGGCGGTCAACCGCTTCCGTCCCGCCGGCGTGCAGGTCAACGTGTTCTTCCTCGATAACCGCTGGGTTCTCGGCCGTGGCGTCATGCCGGCGGTGATCCCGGTAGCGGGCGCCGTCACCGGCCCGGGAACGGGTTCGGAACTTTGGAGTGTAGCGTAATGGGCAAGCCAATCATGCATAAACCGGGAGATCAGCAACATGGCGATTAACGTTCCCGCGCAGAAAAGCGTCAACCCGGGTGAACCGGTAACCGCCGAAGGATGGAACGCACTGGTGGGCGGCATTTCGGCCCTCACGCAATACCTCAACAGTACCGAGGCGAGCGGCGTCCACGTGGTGGTGAAGAACGCGGGCGTGAACAACGCGCGCATCACTGCCAGCCGGGTGGATGGCGTCACCTTTCAGGCGGTCAACCCGGTTCCGCCAGGCACCGATTATATCTTTGCCGGCTTGAGCCCGGGCGTGTACAGCGTCCGCGTGGAGGCCGCGGGATTCAACGCCGCCACGGCCAGCGCCACCGTGCCGGCGGCGGCCCCGATAGAGTTCACGCTGACCGCCAGCGGGGGCTTCATGCCCAATGTTTTCGGGCTCGCCCTGCACGACGCGCTGCAGCAATTAAGCAGCGCCGGCATCGCCGTGGGCCGCATCCTCGACGTGGTGGGCCGCGATGTTGCGCCCGCCAATCCCGGGTCCGACTACAACAATCAGCCGGTGCTGATGCAGCTTCCGCCCGCCGCCTGGCCGGTGCCGGCCGGCAGCCAGTCGCAGCTCGTGGTCTCGGCCGCGCTGCAGGTGCAGCAATCCGTCGAGGTGCCCTCATTGGCCGGCCTCTCGCTCAATGAAGCGCAGAAGGCGCTGGAATCCATCGGGCTCGTGTTGGGCAAAGTGGTAACCAAGGCATAACAGGTTTCGGAGAATCGATATGGCAGTTAGACAGGTAACGACAAACGATACGCTGGCTTCTAAAACCGTCAGCGCTGTTCAGCTGATCGATCTGAGCGACAAGCCGGCAAAAGCGATGGTGGTGCGCCAGGGGTTTGAAGTCCCCGGCATCAAGACCGACCAGAAGCGCGTCGATCAGATCATTGGCGCACTCGTCAACGTGCCCACGCTGGATTTGCCGCGCGTGGTTTCGCAAGGCATTCCTGCCGGCACCAAAGTCACCGCCGGCACCGTGGTGGACCTGATACTGGCGCCGCGCAAGAAGATCCCGTTCGACATCATCGATGCCGTTCATATGGATCTTACGGGCCGCGATCTCACCACCATGGACACGCTGTTCGCCGACCAGTCCGCCAAGAAAACCTTGCAGACTTACGAAAATGCAAGCGACGTTCCGGCCGCCGAAAAGTCCCACCTGATCCTCGCGCTGGGCGGAGTCAACGTCGGGGTGGACGACGCTAACCCGGGCAAGACATTTGAAAAGGCTTTTGATGCCGCCCGCGGCGCACTCGCCTATCAAGGTTGAGACAGGGGTTAAATCGTAGTGGCCATCTCGGACAAAAATTTAGGTGCGGTACAGAAGACCGGCATCTCGGTCTCCTGGGACGATCGCGAACTCTATCGCGTGTACGGAGCGCCCAAGCCGGACGGCGTGACTTCGAGGAGTCTCGACGTGACGCTGCCGCGCAACGCTGTCGTCAATAAGTACGAAGTGGTGATCGGCGCCGGCATGGCTCACGCGGTGGCGGCGGGCGATGCCGCGCAGTTGCGCACCACGCCGCTGACGGGCGGCGTCACGGCAGTAATCGATTTCGGTACGCCGCGGACGGTCAGCGCCATTCAGGCGCCCGACGGAGTGTTCATCAAATCGATCAGCACCTGGATCGGCGCCGAGTTTGCCTCCCCGCCAAAGTTCCAAAGCCGGGGCGACGATTATGCGGTGCTGCCATCCGAGGTGCGCACCGAACGGCTGCTCTTGACTCTGTCCGGCAACCCGAGCATCGAGGAGTTGGCAACGGGCATGGTGCTGGTGCTGCCTGAATCGCCGGCCGGAATCGAGCTCCGTATCGATGGCGCGGCTCCCGTGTTCGCGCAGGTTGCGGCTGTCGATCCGACCACCGACACCGCCTTGTCCAGTCAGGCTTGGAATGTGCAGGCCCAGCGCGTGGTGGACCTCGGTCCGGCGCTGGCGGCCTTGACCGGAAATCCGCTGGACGAGACGGCCGTCACCTTCAAAGTCACGCTGACCAGCGCCGTGCCCGGCACGCTGAGTCTCGATCTGCGCGCCGGCGGCCAGGACGTGCAGCGCATCCGGCGAGCCACGTTCAACGGCCAGACCACCATCGACCAAACCTTCGACAACGAGGGTCGTCAGGAGTTGGAACTCGCCTCGCTGCCTGCAAATCTGACCGTGACCGCAGTCAACCTCACGGCGACGGGAACGCCGCCCGTCATCCGCGTAGCGCCGCCCGTCGGGCCCGATGCCCCCGTGCCACTGTTCGCCGATTTCACATTCAATGCGGACCGCGCCGCCATTTTCCTCGTGCCCTGGGACGCGCGCTTCCAGGAGTTGCATGGCCTGCGCATTCCCCTGGCCGCCGGCGATAGCGGGGCCGAGGCGCGTGTCCTGCTTTGGAAGACCAAAGATCTGGTTGACCTTTCGCCTGTGGAAGCCATGAGCAATCCGGCCAGCGAACCCCTGACCATCGCGGCAGGCGCCGAAGAGTGGCAGACGTTTTCCTGGAAGCAGCCCGTGGCGGCGCCCAAGGATTTTGCATGGTGGGCCGCGCTCATCGTGAGCCGCGGCGAAGCGGTGATGTCCTTTGCGGATGCCGCGGCCGGCGCGGGGGCGGTGCGCTTTCTGTGGGGCTCGCCCGCCGGGCCATGGCACGATTTGCCGCAGGCGCTCAACGTCTCGCGCGGACGCATTCGGGCCATCGGCAAGCCTCGGACCGATGCCGCCTATCCCCCGCTGCGCATCGAACTGGGCGCCGGCACAATGTTCGCCGACGTGACTCCCAACGCCAAAGGCACCCCGGCGGCCCTCAAGAGCGCGGGCGCGGCACAGAGTGGCACTACGCGGTTGGTGCTGACCAGCCATGCGCCGGCCACGTTCACTTTGAAAGATATCGACGTTGTCTCGACAACCTGAGCCCTGGAGACCATATGGCCAACGACGCCAGAACACAGTT
>JBDTPR010000290.1:0-7975 GCA_039932635.1 Candidatus Solibacter sp. | reverse complement strand
GATCCGAGCATGCTTTGGGTGGCCGCGGGGCTTGCACTGGCGGCCGCCGTACTGCTCGCCTTCGTCCCCCGCCTGCCTTCCGGCGATGGATCGAACGCCGGACTCACCAGCGGCAGCCTGCGCATGACACGCAATACCACCCGCCGGCAGCGAGTCTTCGCCGTCACGCAGATCGCGGCATCGTTCGTGCTGCTGGCCGGCGCCAGCATGCTGCTTAAGACGTTGCTCGCGCTTCAGGCTGTGCAGACCGGGATGGATACTCGCCAGGTGCTGGCTGTGAATGTGCCTGTCATGTCGTACGGTAAGACGCCGGAGCAGGTAATCTCCTTCTATCGCGAGACGCTGCGGCGCGTCCGCGAACTTCCCGGCGTGGATCAGGCCTCGGTGGGGATGATCACTCCGTGGCGCGACGCGGGCACGTTCGGCCCCGGCTTCGAATTCTCGGCGGATGGCCACGTGAAAGGCCCTGGCGAGGAGGATCCGCGCGGCAGATTCCGTACGATCTCGCCGGGTTTCTTTGCCTCGCTCGGCGTCCCCATCATCGCTGGGCGCGACTTCAACGACGCCGATCGCAAGGGCGCGGAAATGGTCGTGATTGTCAGCCAGAGCCTGGCGCGCCGTATGTTCCCCAATCAGGACGCGGTCAACCGCCATATGCTGTGGACAGACCCGATCCTCAAGTTCATCGATCTCAGCGGCGCGCCGCGCCGCATTGTAGGCGTAGCGGCGGATGTCGATGACGAGAATGTCGTGCCTGGAGCCTCGATCACCGTGTACCATCCATTCGGGCAGGAGCAGTTGTTTGGCGGACGCCTCTTTGTGCATGCGCACGGCAACCCCTACGCGCTCGTATCGCCTTTGACGCGCGTCATCCGCGACATGTCGGCCGACCAGATCGTGGAGCGCGCCGCCACCCTGGAAGATATCCGCGCTGAAGTAATGGCGCCCGACCGTTTGAACGCCATCGTGTTCGGTGGCTTTGCGGCAGTCGCGCTGCTGATCGCCGTGGTGGGCGTGGCCGGCGTGCTGGCATTCTCGGTAAGCGGTCGCACGCGCGAGTTCGGCATTCGTCTCGCGATCGGTTCGCAGCCGCGCCATCTACTCACCGGCGTCATCAGGGAGGGCGTGATCATCGCGGTGGCGGGGATTGCCGCGGGTGCCGTGTGCGGCTATGTGCTGGCGCTGGTGGCGCGGAGTTACTTCCCGGAAATGCGTCTGCCCGATTTCGCTCCGGTGGCCGCGTCGGCGGTGTTGCTGCTGGTGGCCGCGCTGGCCGCATCGGCACTCCCTGCCTCCCGTGCGGCGCGCGTGGACGTCATCCAGGCGCTGCGGGCAGATTGAGTCGCGGCGCGATGTGGGCCTTGCTCGCCACGCGCCTCAACGTCGCGGTCTGATTGGGCGCGCGTTAGGAGCGCCGGTCACATAGCACGTCCCAAGTCCAGGTACCGAGTTCAGCCGGTACCTGGCGAGGGCCGTAGGCTTACGCTAACTATTGGGCAAAGTACCCATTGATATCCAGAATCAAATTGGTTGCATGGCTGCCGATGGCGGTCACCGATCCCGTATTGGACGCGGGCACCAACGCGGCATTTGCCACAACGCTGCCGTCGCTGGCGTTAAGCGTGGAAACGGACGGCTGCCCGCCGGAACCCCATAAACTGAGGAACCCCAGCGCCGCCGGCGGTACTACCGTGGCATTTAGTGAATACGCTCCCGCGCCTGCCGGAATACTGCAGGCAGAGGCCGTGACGGAAAACTCCCGGGCCGTTCCTGCCGGCAGCTGCGGTCCGCCGAACGGGCCGACCGCGCCGCGCGTGTCCGCGATTCGGCAAGGAGTCGCCGTATAGAACTGCAGTCCGCCAGCGCCCGGCGGCGCGAAGTAGCCATTGATATCGATGATCAGGTTGGTCGGGTTGGTCGCCACCACGGTGATCGCTCCGCCCGTTCCCGCCGGTACAATCGCCGCATTGGCAGTGATCGCTCCAGTGGGTGCGTTCAGCGTCGATGACCCTGGTTGGCCCTGGCCGGCCGGCCACGCACTCAGGAAGCCCAGTGGGCCGGACGGCACCACCGTCATATTTAGCGCGAATGCCTGCGCGGAGGCAGGGATCCCGCAGACCCCGGTGATCGGGAAGTTGCGCTCTGTGCTGGCCCCTAGGGCCGGGCCGCCGAATGTCCCTGCTGCACCGCGTGTATCCGCAATGCGGCAGGGCGTTACCGGGTAGAACTGCAGGGCGTTTGCTACCGACACCGGAACGAAGTAGCCGTTGACATCGATGATGGCGTTCGTGGGATTGCTGGCGAACAGCGTGATCGCTCCATTTGTACCGGCTGGAACGATTGCCGCGTTGGCCTTGACTCGCCCGTCCCCCGAATTCAACGTGGAGACCACAGGCTGCGGTTGTCCCGCCGGCCATACCGACAGGAAGCCCAGCGCACCCAGCGGCACCACTGTCAGGTTAAGCGAATAGGCCCTCGCGTTTGCGGGGACCCCACAAACGTTGAGAATGTTGAAATCCCGCGGCACCGCGGCAGCCAGACTCGGACCGCCAAACGGTCCCGCAGGCAGGCGCGTGTCGGCAATCCGGCACGGCGTCACGGGGACAAAGCGGAGCGGCTCTGTTGTCGGCAGTGTAACGATCGTGGTTGGATCGCTGGCACTGTGATTGGACGGGTCGCCGCCACCCGAGACCGCGACCAAATTCGTCACCGACGCGGGAGCCGTCGGCGAGACGTTGACCGTTACTGTGATCGCCGGGTAACTGGATGAAGTTGCCAGCGAATCGCTACGGGTGCAAGTCGTGCCTCCCGGACACGTCCACCCCAAGCCACTCATCGAAACGAGCGTTAATCCCGCCGGGATGGTCTCAGTGACGGTAACGGTGCCGCTGCTCGCCGCTCCGGAATTCGATACCACTACGGAATAGATCGCGCCCGCCTGTCCCGGCGTAAAATTCCCCGAGTGCGTCTTCGAGATGGCGAGAACCGGACTCCCTGCCGAACATTGCACCGTAATGGAATCGCTCGCCGTGAACGAGGTTCCGCCCCCCGTCAGAGTTGAGGTAACACCGTATACCCCACAACTGCTCCCGTTTGTCCCGCTAAGCACACGCACCGACGCCCCCGCGCCCGCCGCCAGGACGCCCAAGTCGCATGCCAGCGTCTGGCCGCCCACCGCTCCGTTGATGGCGCAGGTTCCGGGGCCCGGATATGCCGGACTAATGCTCCAGTTGATTCCGCTGCCAGCGGGCAGGGGAGCATTAAGGGTGGCTGCATTGCTCGGCGTCGCATGGTTGATGGCCGAAACCGTGAACGCGATCGGCGAGCCTGCGGGTATAGGAGTTCCGCTCCTCTGAACGCCCGTATCCATACATGTCGCGTCATTTGCCTGGTACGCCGTGGGTGTAAGGCCTACCTCAGCCTGCTGTCCCCATTGATAAATTCCGCGGCCGTTCGTTGCCACAAAATCGGATTGCTGGTCGATAACTGCCAACCCGAAGCCATTGTTTACGGCTCGGATTGTCGCGGTGAAACTGACTGCGTAACGGAACCATCCGTTCCCCGCATCTACTGGAGTATGCACCACCCATCCGGGCGGTATGGCATTGTTGCCTGGCGTTCCGGTGGTCAGATCGAACCAAAACCTTTTTGCAGCCGCTCCATCTACCTCGCTGGTTAGGTAAGCCAACGTGTCGGTGCCGGCTTTCAGGTAGAAGGAGATGGTCCTGGGGCCTGCGCCCAGGTCCTGGAATAGCACCTGATAATGTGGCACCGCGCCATTTACCGAGTTGGATTCAACCACCTGCTGGCCGCTGTTGGTTCCGTCGATCGCTGGCGCCAAGGTATTGCTGCCGTAACCCGTGTTCTGATTGTTGAAATGCCCGCACAAGCAGTTCGCTGTATTGGCCGGCCAGAGGTTGACCGGTCCCGCCGCCGGGCTGGCAATCAGCGTGCCGGCAGCCTTCATCGCCTTCATACGATGCGTCCAGCGCAGTTCCGTGTCACCCACCGCGACCGTTACCGGGATGGTTGTGGTGCTGCCGGCGCTGACGAATCGAAGCTGGGCTGTATAGACGCCCGAGTTCCGTCCTTTTCCGGGAAGGTTGTCGCGAATGATGCCGACACTAATCCTCGTGGGCGCCGTGCCGGATTCCACAGAAACCTTCAGGAAGTTTGCGGAAGGCACAACCACCCATGACAAGCTCCCCGCGCCGACGCTGCCGATCTGCATCATCTGCGGCAGTACCTCGTCGCCCGGTTGGATGGCGAAGCTTAATTGCGCCGGTGTCCTGTCGAAGGCCGGCACTTGCGGCGGCGTCACGATCAGGTCGACGTCGATCACCTGATCGCCATCGCTTCCGGTGAGCACCACCTGGCCGGAATAATTTCCGGGCGCCAGCGTCGAATCGGGTTTCACACTGAGGGTCAGAGGTGCGGGCGCAATGCAGCACTCCGTATCCGGCGAAACGGAGAGCCACGCGCCCCCGGCGGAGGTACGTGCGGATGCCGCAAATTCCTTCCCCGAACCCGTGCCGGTGACGGTCACAATCTGGGGCAGCGGATCCGCGCCGCGATATGCCTTGGTGAAGTAGAGATGCCCGGCTGTGGCATGCTCTTGTCCGAAAAGTGGCGCCGAGAGGTGAGCCATCAACGCCAGGCCGAGTAGAATTGCAGGTTTCATAGGTCGGAACACTCAATGCTCCAGTTAAATTTTATTTCTATCTGCCAGGGCGCCGCTCCGGCGAAAGGTACCCGACAAGTCGATCTTGACACACAGGACAGCATGCTATGGTCTCGCAAAGCCACAGACGAAAACCGTCATTAACCTCACAGAACCGGAGCTATTTCAGGATCAACTGTTGCGTTAAACACTCACCCGGCCTAAACAGGCAATAAAGCCGTCTGCCGTCGCCGGCTTGAGCAGATCTCATCTCCCAGTTTCCTCCTACCAGTTCGTCAGGTCCACTGTTTTTCGTGAGAGGCTTCGAAAAACTTGTAACCTGAATTATCGATGGGGAAATCGAGGGGAAGTAGTACTGCCGCATCGAAGAAGGGTGCCGGTTGCTACAATCTCTCATACATGTCCTTAATTGTAGTTGGATCCGTTGCTTATGATGGCGTAGAAACGCCGCATGGAAAAGTCGATCGCATGCTCGGCGGAGCCTGCACCTACATCTCTCTATCCGCCGCCTATTTCACAGATGTGAAGATCGTCGGGGTGGTGGGCGAGGATTTCGCCCGGGAAGATATCGATTTCCTGGCCTCGCGCAAGATCGATCTCGCCGGACTCGAACGCGTCCCCGGCAAGACCTTCTTCTGGGCCGGCAAGTATTCGCCCGATATGAACGATCGCGAGACCTTGCGCACAGACCTCAACGTCTTCGCCGATTTCAATCCCAAACTGCCCGAGAGCTATCGCGCCGAGCCCTACCTCTTCCTCGGCAATATCCAGCCCGACCTGCAACGCAGTGTGCGCAGTCAGATGAAGAACGTGCAACTGACCGGCGGCGATACCATGAATTACTGGATCAACGATTTTCGTCCCGCGCTGCTCGAAACCCTCAAGCAGTGGGACTTCCTGTTGATCAACGATAGCGAAGCCCGCCTGCTTTCCGGTGAGTACAATCTGCGCAAAGCCGCCGCCAAAATCATGGAAATGGGGCCGCACACGCTGGTCATCAAGCGCGGCGAGTATGGCGCTATCATCTTCCGTAAGGGCGAGCACTTCATGGTGCCCGGCTACCTGCTGGATGACGTGTTCGATCCCACCGGCGCGGGCGATTGCTTCGCCGGAGGTTTCATCGGCCACCTCGCCGGGCAGGGCGTCTCGCCCTCCAACGGCGATATCGATTTTGCCGACCTGCGGCGCGCCGTCATCTACGGTTCCGTCATGGGAAGCTTCTGTTGCGAAAAATTCGGGGTGGATCGCTTCCGCACCCTGACCCGTCAAGAGATCGATGGCCGCTATCAAGAGTTCAAGAACTGCACCTCGTTCTAGCTCGTTAATCGTCTTCGTGGCGCTGTTCGTGGTGAGCAGCGCCGCCTTGGCAATCTTCTATTCCAACGGCTGGCTGCTCTACTACGGCGACGCCGAGGCGCACCTGGATATCGCGCGGCGCATCGTGGATTCCCGCACCCCCGGGTACGATCAGGTGGGCACCGTGTGGCTGCCGCTGCCGCACTGGCTGATGCTCCCCTTCGTGCGCGTGGATTGGATGTGGTTGACCGGCGTGGCCGGAGCCATCCCCTCGATGCTGGCGTTTCTCTGCGCGGGCATGTTTCTCTTCGGCGCCGCGACACGGATTTTCGAGTCTCCGGCGGCGGGCTTCGCGGCTGCCGCGCTGTTCGCCTTGAATCCCAATGTGCTCTACCTGCAATCCATCCCGATGACGGAGAGTCTCGCGTCCGCCTGCCTTTTGGGTATGCTCTATTTCTCCGTGCGCTTCCGCGATACGCAGGGCTGGGGGGCGGTAGTGGGCGCCGGAATCGCCGCCTGCGCCGGTACCCTTACCCGATATGAAGGATGGTTCCTGTTGCCGTTCGTAGCCGTCTACTTCCTGCTCGCGGCGAAACGCAATCGCATCGCCGTGGCAGCGCTGTTTTCCCTGCTTGCGGGATTTGGCCCGCTGTTAGTCCTCTTCCACCACTGGTGGCTCTCAGGCGACGCGCTCTCCTTCTATCGAGGGCCCTACTCGCCGCGCGCCATCCAGGGGAACTCGTCCTATCCTGGCCGCACCGACTGGCGGGAGGCCGTTCTCTACTACCGGTCGGCAGCCCAACTCTGTGCCGGACCGTGTCTGCCGCTGATCGCGGTTGCCGGAGCCGTGGCCGCACTGTTCCGCCGCGCCTTCTGGCCACTGTTGTTGCTCACCCTGCCGGCAATCTTCTACATCTGGAGCATGCGTTTTTCCGGTGGCACGCCCATCTTCATTCCAACGCTGGCTCCGTTCTCCTACTACAACAGCCGCTACGGCTTGGCCGTCATGCCGCTGCTCGCGCTGGCCGGCGCCGCGCTAGTCAGTGTGACCCCGCGCCCCGCGCGCCCGGCACTCGCTTTGCTGGCCGTCGCCGCGGCGGTCATCCCGTGGATCATTCATCCCGCCCCATCGACGTGGGTCACGTGGGAGGAATCGCGTGTCAATTCCGTTGCCCGCCGCGAGTGGACCCGGCAGGCCGCCGACTTCCTGCGTCCGCGGTATGTGCGCGGCAGCGGCATTCTGACCGGCTTCGGCGATCTCACCGGCATCTACCGGACGCTGAATATCCCGTTGCGCGATACCTTCACGCCCGACAACGGCCTGCCGTTCGACGCCACGGTGCTTCGGCCGGAACTCTTTCTGCACGAACCCTGGGTTGTGACCATGGGCGGCGCTGCGGCGCAATCCGCCGTCAATCGCGCTGCTCGCCTCGGCATCGTTTATTCTTTGGAGAAGACGGTTATCGTCAAGGACGCGCCGGTGATCGAGATCTACCGGCGCTGACAAAAAGGAGATCGCATGGTACCGCACCAATTCGTCACCACCGCTTTTGAACTTCCCGGCTATCGCGTTACGCGTAATTTCGGAGTTGTGCGCGGCATCGTGGTGCGCTCGCGCTCTATCGTCGGCACCATCGGGGCCAGCCTTCAAACCCTAGTCGGCGGCAATATCTCGCTGTTCAGCAATCTCTGCGAGCAGACGCGCAATGACGCGTTCGAGTTGATGCTGCAACACGCCGGCGCTCTCGGCGCGAATGCCGTGATCGGCGCGCGTTACGACGCTACCGAGATCATGCAGGGCGTCACCGAAGTGCTGTCGTATGGCACTGCCGTGGAAGTGGAGCCCATTCGCTGATGAAGATTCCGTTCACCAAGGCGCACGGCGCGAAGAACGATTTTCTGTTCACCTGGCGCGCCGATGCGCCCGATCCGGTCGCGCATGACCACGCTGAAATCGCGCGTGCCATCTGCCACCGCTATACCGGTGTGGGTGCGGAT
>JBDTPR010000289.1:0-8000 GCA_039932635.1 Candidatus Solibacter sp. | reverse complement strand
CCGGCGTAGGCGCGCGGTTCCTTGTGAAAGTGCCAGATCGCGACCGCATAGATCACGCACTTTTCCTGAAGGTCGATCACGATACTCTGCACCCCCGGTTTAAGTTCAACGTAGGTGCCATCGGTACCGGCCTTGTTCCCGTCGGTAATCAACTCCAGGTTGCCTATCACCGGATCGGCGTCGCTGCTGGTAACCTGCTTGTGCAAGGCGACGTTCGTGGTCCCGGCAGGTGCGAGAAAGGGCGGTCTCGGCTTGTTCGACGGTCTTTCAAGATTAGGCACATTCGGCGGGAACGGCGTGCCCTCAAAGAGCGGCTTTGGGAGGGCAATGGGCAGGGTCTCTAACTTCAGGGATTGAGCGGTCATCGGAACGCCCAACGCCGCCACAACCGCGAATCGCAGCAAGGTTCTCATGATTTCTGATCGTATCCGAGTTCCGTCTCCATATGTCATCTAACGGCTCCCCGGCGTAGCATCGGCTTCCAGGTCTCCCAGCGCGAACTGTACGCCGGCGAGAATATGCCCCAGTATTTTCGAATCCAGGAATGCTCCCGGACCGTGCCCGAGGCTGGTGTAGAAGACCCGGCCCTTGCCGTAGTTCCGAATCCAACTGATCGGATAGTCGTTATCGGCGCGGGTGCAGATGGAACAGCCGCGGCCCTGGTTCATATCGGTCTTCGGCACGTCAATGCTCAACAACACGTGTACCCTTTGGCGCGAGAAATTAGTCCAGCGGAAATGCTCGTCCACCGAGACGAATTCCGCGTCATCGAAGGACCGGTTAATGGCGCTTGCCGGGTCCTCCAGTTTGACGGTCACCTTCTCTGTGGCTTCGCGATGGCCTCCCGAACTGGCTCCGATAATCTCGGTGAACTCCGGCCAATCGATGGATGCATGGGTGGATGCGTGGTAACCGATCAAACCGCCGCCTTCCCGCAAGAATCGCACGATCGCAGCGCGCGCGGCCGGATCGGGGAACAGCAATCCAACCGTATTGTTGAGAAAGATGGCGTCGTACTGGCGCAGTTGTTCGTAGCGGAAATTGGCCAGGTCGTTACTGAACGTCGCGTTCCATGCGCCTGTCTTTCGGCCGAACTGTTCCAGCACGTAGTTGGCATACGGAATAGAAGGGTGCCCGGAGTATCCAACCTGAAGATCGATTACCAGCAGACGGCGGGGCTTCTTAGGCACCGCCTGCGCGTGGGCAGGCAGAGCCGCGTCCAACTGTTCTTGGGCCTTCGACTTCTGTTCGGGCGTGAGGCGGCTCTGCGCCTCCAGGGTGCGGATCGGCGACGTTCGTCCGAGTTGGTTGACATACTCGGTCATGACCGGCGTGAGTAAGGTCTCGTAGGCTGCGAGGTTCTCGGAAAGCGCGGCCAGGGGATCGCCAGCGGCCGCCGCCTCGAAGGAGAAGATCGCAGGCTTGGTCTTCTGCCGGTAAAGGGCCAGTAGGAACTCTCCGAGTCCAGCCGTGCCGGAGCCAAGCCTGACCGGCTTCCCGGCGGGACCAAGCGTATCGCGATCGGCGAGACGAACGGCCATGAGCCGATCGCGGAGCAGTGTCAGTCCGTCCATTGGGCGCAGGCCTGCCTGCAGCCACTGCCCCAGATCGACGCCTGCTCCGAGACGCTCCCCGCGGCCCTCCAGAACCCGGCTCAGGGCTTGGGGGTTCCCGTTGTCCGACACCGCGACGTTGACCTGGAACTCGCTAGCCAACCGGTCGAGGAGCGGGAGCGCGCCCGGCGCGGAACTGCAAAGGATAGTCTCGACCCCAAGTTCTTTCGCGAATTGAAAAAACTTCCGGACGGTGGCCTCATCAGGATCCATCCGGGGCGCCGTAATGGCCGTCAACTTCACCCCGGCGCGCCCCAAGGCTGCCTTGAGCGTCGCGATTTCGGCCGGCGAGAGATCGGGGCTGAGCGCTTTGCCGGTCTCGCCGCCAATGTTCTGGCCGCCCACCGCCTCCAGGTTCGGAATGTTCAGCGGCCGCAATCCGCCGATCACATCCAGCAGAGGCGCCGGCCGAAAACTCGCCAGCGGAATCGTCACCTTGAAACCGGCGGTCTTTTCGGCCGCGGTACGAATCTGCGCCCAATCCTGGGGTTGCACCACTCCCACAATGCCGGCGGCGACAAGAAGAACTCGAAACATGGTCTTGATGGTCACCGGACACCGAGGGCGCGAAGAGTCTCCGCGGCAAGGGTCGCTTCCCGTGCCACGGCTGGATCGCTGGCCGCCGCCTCGGCGAGACGCATGCTCTCCCCTGTGGCGAACAAAGGTAGCAACGCCAGGATGGCCCGTTTTTCAGGCGTCTGCCGAGCCAGTTGCCAGCCTTCCCGCAAAAGCGCGGCGGTTTCGCCAGGGGCGCGATTGGTTGGCGCCGCCATTAGCTTAATGAAGCCTCGCAGGGCCAGAATCTGGCGCGTGGAGTTGGCTTCCGTGACGGCGACAGCCAGCAGATCCCGCAACGGGTCCGCGGTCTGCCATGCTGTCAGCGCCAGAATGGCTGCCCGCGCGACGTCCGGGTCCGGGTCTTTGAGGCTGGCCCGCAGTACCGGTAGGGCGCCTGGCGCGGAAGCCTGCCCCATCACGTCGAGCAGTGTGAGACGAATCTGCTTGTCGGCGCTGGCCTGGTGCGCGGCGAGCAGCGGCGCGATTGGCGGGTCGGGTGAACGCTTCAGAACCGAAGCCAGCGTCATGGCGGCCTCCCGGCGGTGCCCGGCGTTCCCGATGTGGAGCACTAGATCGAGCAGTGCCGGCGCGTGCTCCGGGCCGGCGGCGCTGCGCAGTGCGCGGAGCGCAGCCTGCGCGGTCTCGGGGTCGGTCCCCTGCGCCGCGGCCATCAGCGGGGAAGCCGAATCGGGGGCCGCTCGCTCTCCTGCCGCCGCGATGAACTCCAGCCGCAATTTGCCGTTTGCGGACCCGATGCCGGCTGCAATGGCCGCGTCGACACCGCTCCCGCGCAGTACCGTGAGGCCGTCGCGCGCGGCAACTTGTTCCACGCCGGTGGTGATGGCCGCGATTTCGGCCAGCAAGGGGACGGCGGAGGCGTCGCCCAGCTTCCCCAGCGAGGCGAGCGCGGCCACCCGCAGTTCCCCGCCGCCCCTTTTCGCCGCGTCCACCACCAGCGGCCGGGCTGCGACGTCGCCACGGTCAGCCAGAGCCCGCAACACCCGGCACTGCCCAATAGCCGACAGCGCGGGATACTCTTTCACCAGCAGCACCGTGATCTCGTCGCCTTGCTGGCGATTGAGCAGGGTAATGGCGGCCGCCTGCATGTCGGCGTTCTGATCTCGCAAATTCTTGACAAGGGCCGGCCGGGCAGCCTTCTCATCCACGGCCGCTAAACCGTGTAGCGCACCGATGCGAATGGCCGGGCGCGCATCGGCATCCAACAATTGGAGGTACACGCCACGGGCAGCCCCCTTATCGGCAGCGGCGTCCGCCGCCCCCAGGCAGGCGCGCTGCAGCGCCTCGCGACGCACGTGGGGTACTCCGGCCAAAGCGGCGCGCAGCGCCGACAATGCCGCGGGATCCGCGATCTTCGCCAGTGCGCCCACCGCGGCGTTAAACACCGCTTCGTCGGCCGAACCCATCAACCCCTTCAGTGCGGCCACGGCATGTGCGTCCCGTCGCTCGCCAAGCGCACCGACCACACTCAGGCGGAGCAGGCCCGCGGTTTCCGCGAGAGCCTTGCGCAGCGCCTCCCCGGCAGAAGCATCAGGTATCCGCGCCAATGCGTAGCAAGCCATGTCCGCCACCGTCGCATCCTTCAAAAAGCGCGCCAGCAGGTTCACGGACGCAACGCTGCCGATGACGCTGAGTTCACGGCACAGGAAGTGCCGGGCCGCCCGAGTGGTCCGCGCGGGCGTCTCAAGTGTTCGCAGTATCTGCCCTTCCAGGCGGGACATGCCTTCGCGCCCGGCAATCGTTTTTCGCACGTGCGCTGAAAATTCGGTGAGGACATCGTGCGGCTGCTGCTCGTCCCAGGCGGCCACCCGGGCCAGAAGGGCATCCACTGCGTCCGGCTCCTCGGTCGAGGCCGCGACCAGGGGATAGGCCAGAAGAGCCACGGCCTTGCGCCTCATGAGGACCTCCAGGGTCCCCGCATGGGGCGGTACAGCAGCCGCTCTGCAGTCGAATTGCCCAGGATGCGTTGCTGCTGCGGATCCCAGCGAATCGGCGTTCCGGTCAGTATCGAGATCAGGCCAAGGTACCCTGGAGTGGCCGAACGCAGTGCTACCGAAGGCGGCGAAAGCGTGCGCCCGCGGCTTTTGACGCATTCCAGAAACTGGCGGTGGTGATTTGTGGACCGCTCGAAGCGAATCTCGCCGGGGCGAATCTTACTCATCAATACGTGCCGCGGTTGCGCATCGATACCGGAGCGGTCCACCCAGAGCCAGCCTTCGTCCCCGAACCACGTGACGCCGCGCCGCGCCTCATAGCCCCCGCTAACTTCCATCACCACGCCAGTGGCATACCGGGCGGTCACCTGAAACCGCGACGG
Source organism: Candidatus Solibacter sp. (assembly GCA_039932635.1). Classification (GTDB taxonomy): domain Bacteria; phylum Acidobacteriota; class Terriglobia; order Bryobacterales; family Bryobacteraceae; genus Solibacter. The sequence continues at coordinate 3,494 of JBDTPR010000289.1, read as the reverse complement.
AGCGTTCCACACACGGTGAGAGGGCAGGAACTCTCCTTTGCCTTCCACCTCGACTGGCCCAGTCTCGTCGTAGCCCAGGCCCCAGTGCGCTGTATCCACGTGGTGGCCGATCCAGTCCATCAACATGCCGCCACCGTAATCCAGATTCCAGCGCCACGTCTTGTGAACCCGCGCGGGGCTGTAGGGGGCGTCGGGCGCAGGGCCGAGCCAGCGCGCGTAATCGAGAGTCTTCGGAACCGGCGCGGGCGCATCCTGATTGCCCAGGCCGTCGAAATCGGTGAGGCCGCCGGGCAGCACCACACGTACCTTATTGATTTTGCCGATGCGGCCGTTCCGGACGAGCTCGCAAGCCAGCCGGAAATCGTCGCGGGACCGCTGCCAGCTACCGGTCTGCCAGACGCGGCCATACCTTGCAACGGCCTCACAGATTGCCCGCCCCTCAGTGAAGTTGTGGGCTAACGGTTTCTCTCCGTAGATATCTTTGCCCGCGGCGGCCGCTGCGGTGGAGAGCACGCCGTGCCAGTGGTCGGGCACGGCCAGCATTACGGCGTCGATATCCCGCCGCTCCAGCACCTCTTCAAAGTAGCGATAGGCTTTGCAATCCTGGTTGCCGTACTTAGTGTTGATGGTCTGGCGCGCTGTTTCCAGGTGATTGCTGTCGATATCGCACGCGGCCACCACTTGGGCGCCCGGTTCAGAGAGGAAACTCTCGACATTGTTCATCCCCTGCCAGCCGGTGCCGATGCAAGCCACGGTGATCCGGTCGCTGGGCGCTACGGCTGCCTCTCCGCCCAGCGCAGTGGAGGGAACGATAGCGGGCCACAGCGCCGGACCGGTAAGCAAGCCCGCCGTCTTCAGGAAATCGCGCCTGTTGGACCCGCTTCTCACGGGCGCGCAGGTCCCTTGACGCTGGGCTTGTCGTCCGCCTTCAAATCGCCCAATGTCCACTGAATCGCGGCCAGGAAGTGCTCCAGCACCGGCCCGTTACGAAAAACGCCGGGGTTGTGTCCCAGTCCTGAATTGAACACGCGCCCCTTCCCATAATGGCGGATCCATGTCAACGGGAAGTCTTTGTCCTGCCTGCGCACCGGTAGAACATTGCGCGCCGGCAACTGGGTCTTATCCATGTCCACGCTGAGCAGTACGCGCATGTGATCCCGCAGAGGATTTTCCTGTACCTGGAAAACCTCGTCGGTCAACTGGAAGCCCTGGCCTTTGAACGCGGCATTGATCTTACTCTTAGGGTCGTCCACCTTCACGGGAAAGGTGTCGTTGGGAGCCCACGGATGTCCGCCGTTGTCCGTGCCGCCGATCATCTTGCCGAACTCCGGCCAAAAGTCGTACTTGGGATACTGGTTGAACGTAGCGACACCGCCGGCATGGAAGGCGATCAGCCCGTGGCCGCTGCTGACGAAGTCCAGCAGCGACTTTCTCAACTCGGCATCGTCCCACAACACGCCTTGCGTATTGTTGAAGCACACGGCATCGAACTCTTTGAGCTTCCCGGGCCGAAACATCTCGATGTCATTGCTGAAGACGGCCTCGTAGGCTCCGGTCCTTTTGCCTATCTGCTCCAGAGCGTAGGCGCCGTGAAGAATCGCGGCGTGACCCCGAATTACGTTGTTATCGCGCTTGCATAGGCTGGTGATCAAAATGCGGCGCGCTCTCTTGGGTTTCGCGGGCGCTTTGGAGGGGAGCGCGGCATCGATCTGTTGCCGTTGTTCCGGCGTCAGTTCCTGGGCCGTAACCCAAGGGCTTACGGCAAGCAATATTATGAGTGCAGTCTTCATGAGTCTCACCGCGTGACGGAGCGTTCTAATCTGCCCATGGCAGCCTTGGCTTCCGCCGCCACCTGGCTGTCATCCTGGTATTTCCGCGCCAGATCCAGCGACTCCTGGACGGGGTATCTGGGCAGCGCAGCCAAAACGGCGCGCTTCTCTTCGGGTTGTTTCGCCAGCGCCATCGCGTCGGCGAAGAGTCTGACCGCCTCGCGAGGCGTACGCGCGGGCCAGTCCAGCGCGATCAACTTAATTACGCCGCGCAAGGCCAGCACCTGGTGGGCCGGAGCAGCCGCGCTCCGTGCCACTTCGAAAAGGTCGGGAAGCGGCGTGCCATCCGGCCAGTCGGTCAGGGCGACGATCGCGGCGCGCTTCACCTCCGCATCTTCCTGGCGCAGCGCCGAACGAAGAACCGGCAGCGCCTGGGCGTTTCCAGCCGGGCCCATCGTCAGAAGCAGGCTCGCCCGCGCAGCCGGGTCGCCCGCCGACGCATAAGCGGACAACACATCTTGCATCCGCGCCGGATCGGAGCGGCGCAGAGCAGCAGCCAGGCTGCGGGCTATTTCCGCGCGGTCGCCACCGCTCACCGGATTCACGGCTAGCGTGGCGAGCCCTGCGATTTCCGCCGTGGATGCGGTCTCCCGCAGGGCGCGCACGGCCTCCAGGCGGACCGCGTCGTCCTGGTCACGGGCCAACTTGAGGAGCAGCGGACTCGCAGCCACGGTGCCGCGCGCGCCAGCCGCGCGAATCAATTCCAACCGGAGTTTGGGCTCGGCGCTCGCCAGTTCGGCGGCCACCTTCAGGTCCACCGCAGCACCCGGCATTGCGGCCAGGCTCGACCGCGCCGCCGTCCGCTCCGTTTCCTGATCACTGGATGCCGCGATGCCAGCCAGAGTGGGCACCGCGGACGCGTCACCGGCCGCACCCAAACCTTCCATTGCCGCGATACGTACCGCTGGGCTTGCATCCCTGATCGCCATTAGATAGATAGGCCCGGCGGAGCTTTCGCGCAACTCCGCCAACGACCCTAACACCCGAACGCGGGCACCCTCCGGCAGTTTCTGCCATTCAGCCGTTAGCTGGCGCGCCGACGTTCGAGCCATGCCACGAATCGCAATTGCCTGTAGTCGCGGGTCGTCGCCCCGGAACGCTTCCAGCAAAAGCGGGGCCGCCTGGGGATCCGTCACGATCAGGCCATGCAGCGCACCGGCCCGGATTGCGGGCGATTCGGTCACGGCGTAAAGCTTTCGATAAACAGGCACGGCGGCCGCCGCGTTCCCTCGCCCTGCCACGTTGTCCGCCGCCTTCAGATACGCCTCTGCCGCCACATGCCGGGCCCCGTCGCGGGTCGAAGTCGTAATTTGCCCCAGAACCTCCAACGCAGCGGGATCCGCGATCTCCGCCAACGCCTCCAGCGCCGCCCTCGCGGTCGCCCCGTCCGGGCTCGAGGCCAAGGGACGCAGCGCGGCAACGGACGACGCCGCGCGACGGTGCCCCAGCGAATTCATGATGCCAATCCGCATGCGATCGCCGGTTTTCGATAGGGCATCGATAAGTGCCCGGTCGGCAGCCGCTCCCGGAATACGTTCGAGGGCAAAGCGCGCCGCGTCGGCCTCGGCAGGCGCCGTCAACATCGGCGTCAACACAGGAACGGAGGCGGTGGAGCCGATCTGCCCAAGCTGCCGGCAGATGAAGTCTCTGCTGGCGGGCGTGGAC
>JBDTPR010000288.1:0-8013 GCA_039932635.1 Candidatus Solibacter sp. | reverse complement strand
AACTGCGTCGCAGGAATCGGCGTGAATCCGGTATTTGTCCCATTGTTCACTGCAGACAAATACGGCCGTATGAAGATAGATTTTCACCAGGAAAGCCTGGTCATCGTAGAGCTGGAGAATACCGCGAAAGTGTTCCTCGAAGCCGCCAACCATATCGACCACAGCACGACGCACCAGGAAATCGGATGGCGGCGGTGTGGTCGCGGGCCCGAGGGGATACAGTTTCCAAAGTAGAGAAGGCGGATCGAAGAGCGTCTCCGTCGGGATGCCCGGATCCGGCACGTAGTCGCGTCCGGCATCTTCCGGATCTCCCGTCCAGCTGTGCCAATAAAGGCTGGCGCCGTAGACCATACCTGCTTCCGGGTACATCTCCATCAAAGCCACCTGCCGTTCCAGTTTGCTGTGCAGCCAAACGTCGTCCGAATCGAGGAACGCCACAAATTGTCCCCGCCCATGCCGAATGCCAAGGTTGCGCGACGCGGACATGCCCCGGTTGCAGTGGGACTCGTGCTCCAGATAAACGATGCGACCAGGAAATCGGGAAGCATAGGACTGTGCGATTTGCGTACTGGAATCCGTGGAACCGTCGTCCACCAGCATCAGTTCCCACGAATGGAAGGTCTGATTGATGATGCTTTCAATCGCTTCCCGAATGTAGTTTTCCCCATTCAGAAAAATCATCACCACCGAGACAACCGGATCCGCCACGGGCTGGAGCGGCATTGCTAGATCTCCAGTTCACCGGCGTCCGGATGCAGCACGACGTCGGACACCTCTACGGAAGAGGGATCGCCTCCGGCATCGAAATGGATGCGTGCGCCGCCGTCGCTCGCGGTCGGAACCAGCGGCAGGCGAAAGGCTCGCCATTCGGAGTCGATGTCGACCACAGAATACAAGCCGAGACCGTCCCACGGTTCATGAGCCTGCGCAAACCCGACTGCGAGCTTTCGGGGCGCGTCCGCCCGGGCTCGAAACGTGATCTGGTGAGCGGATCCCGATCTTACCGCGAACCCGGGAAAGTTCAGTTGAATATCATAGGTGGTTGCAGTCTGCAGAGTATCGATCTGAATGCGGACGTGATCCGGACTGCCGTCCGGAAATTGCAGGTACGCCAAGTTACCTCCGGCCACTCGCAGGTCCCACTTGCCGCGAATCAAGACCGGCTTCGTACCACCGTGGTTCACTGACATCCAGACAGCGGATTCTCGCGAGCCATCCAGCCACGCCCTCAAGTGCCGGTAGAATTCGTCCCTCTCCCAGTTGCACACCTGTACCCGGGGAAGCTGAAACGGGTCTGTGTCGCGGTCCACCGGAGCGGCGACAGTGGCGCAGGCGCACTGGAATCCGGAGAGGCGGACCAACTCCGCGGAATCAGCGTTGCTCGCGCCGAATGGATAGGCAAAGCTTACCACCGGGGCGCCTAACTTTGCCTCGAGCCGCTCCTTGCTGCCGGAGATCTCTGACCGCTGTTGTTCCACACTCAACTCCGGCAAAGCGGGATGCGTGACCGTGTGCGCTCCGATTTCGATCAGGCCTCCGGCCAGTGCGGTGAGTTCCGCGTCCGAGAGTCCGCGATAGTCGTCGCGAGAACGGACCGAGCTGTTCGCCCAGGCATGAAGTGAATCGAGAATGTGAAGTCGTTCCTTCTCGGGCAGTAACTGTAGCAGGCGCCAGAGAGAAGCGTACAGGAGATGCCTGGTCGTCGGCGGCTCTTCCTCCGCCTTCCAGGACCGATAGCGCTGCGAGTCGGCGACGGTGTATTCCCGTGCGTCCCCTAACTCCCAATAATGGCTATTGCCCTGGATGCAAAGGGAAAGTTCGGGGGGCAGTGTTCCGGGCTCCAGAAAGACCCGGCCCAACTCATCCCACCAAAGTTCACGGCCCGAGCCCAGAAATCCGGTGGTTACGAACACCGTGGCAGGAATGCCGTGGTGCAGGAGCAAGGGCTTCGCGGTAAGCAGGTTGCTGGCGTAGCCGTCATCGAACGTGATCGCAACGGAACCCGGCTGTAACTCACGATTCAGCACGGCGCGATTGAGTTGCCGTAGGGACAAAGGGTGCGCATGCGCTTTCAGCACCTCGAGATGCGCAGCGAAATTGGCGGAAGAGACGCTCAGTGAAAACGGGTCAGGCCGCCCTTCGGAGATGTGGTGATACATGAGGATGAGGCCAGTTGGACCCGATGCCTCCGCACTCACAACATACCCTTTTGTGCACGCAGCCCTATGGTTACCTCGTACCCCCGCTCATTGAAGTCCAGCTCTTCCCGCGTCAACTCGCCGGCCGAGATCCCGTACAAAAACGAGGCCGCGGAGAGCACGTTCCCGAAGGCATCGATACGGATGTTTTCCGGCGCGAAGGCTTCTTCGAACAAACGCCTGCCGGATAGCGGGGTGAAACTCCAATACCAGTTGTCGCACCAATCGCGATCGTTGTTCTGGCTGATCCCGGGAAAAGTAGTGAGCACTACGCCGCCGGGCCTGAGGATACGGTATAGGGTCCGGACTACGGCACGAAGATCGTAGATGAGTTGCAGGGTCTGCGTGAGGACGATGCAATCGAAAGTGTCGTCTGGAATCTGGGGCGCGTCGGTGAGGTCCCCCACAATCGTCGCCAGCGGATTGCCTTCGACAACGTGCAGGACGTCGCTGCGTGTGACACGGCTGCCGCCGAATCTTCGCGAGTAGGTGCTGTCTTCGATTTCCATGACGCGCCCGCGTATGTCCGGCGCCTGGTGAGCCAGGTAATTCTCAATGTAATAGCGGTCAATAGGCAGACCCCGATCGTAGCCCCACATCCGGCTGATCGGAGTAACACGTCGCAGAGTGCCAAACTGCAAACTGCCAGGCGCGGGAGTGCCGTCAGCCGCGCGCAAGGTGACGGAGGAGAGGTCCACTGCCGCGGCGTCGCCCGCCAGATCGAAGTGAATGCGGGCGTTCTCGTCATCCGCGGTTGCGGTGAACTCTTCGTCAAAGGTCTGCCAGTCAGGCCCCAGGGAGATGCTCCGGTAGAGGCCAAGTCCATTCCACGGTTCGTGGGCCATGGCGACACCCAGGTACGCGAGCCTCGGCTTGTCGGCGCGCGCCTCGAAGGTGACCCGGTAAGGATGGTTAGCCATCACCCGAAGCCGAGGTTGGTTCAATTGTATGTCGTAACTTGAGTGACTCTCGTTGCTTTCAATGGTTACGCGGATAGCTCCCGGCCGGCCCGAGAGACTGGTCAAGCGCGCCATGTTCGGGGGCACGACACGGAACAGCCAGCCGTCGAAATGCGTGACCTCCTGCGGAGCGCTGCGTGTTTCGAACGCCTTCTGCAGGGCGGCTCGAACCGTGGCGTCGTGATTGCCGCGATCATCCAGGTATCGTTCCAGCCACTTCAGGAAGCGGGAGCGGACAGCATCGTACTGCCCTGTCTCTGTGCCCACGGAGAGACACGACTCGGGATGAATACGGTATTTGTCCCAGCACTCGCCGGAGACAAAAATGTGTCCTTGCAAATAGACCTTCGCCAGAAAAGCCTGGTCTTCGTACAAGCCGCGAAACTCCTCCTCGAACCAAATCGACTCCTTCATCGATTCCCGCCGCACGAGCAGGTTCGACATGGAGGGAGCGGTCGCCTGGCCAAGCGGATACAGCTTGAGAAGTAACTCAGGCGGGGCGTAAAGAGTTTCTGTCTGGACTCCGGGATCGGGGACGAAGTCGCGCTGAAGATCTTCAGCTTTGCCAGTCCAACTGTACCAATACCGGCTCAAACCGAAAATCATGGCGGCCTCGGGCTGTGCCTCCATAATCTGGATCTGGCTGCGAAGGCGGTGGGGCATCCACACATCATCGGCATCCAGAAATGCCACATACTTGCCGAGGGCACGCGCGACACCTGCATTTCGGGATGCCGAAATGCCGCGGTTCCTATGCCCGTCGTGTTCCAGGTACCGCGCGCGGGACGGATCCTGGCTGACGTACCTCCGGGCTATGACGGTACTCGAATCGGTGGAGCCGTCGTCTACAAAGAGTAGCTCCCAGTTCGAGTAGGACTGCGCCAGCACACTCGCCACAGCCTCCTCAATGTAGGTCTCGGCGTTAAAAAACGGCATAACGACCGAAACTAACGGTTGTCCGGTTGTGATCGGATTCATAGGTTTTGCTGTCGGCACTAAATCACTTTACGGCTGAATGGCTCCAGACCCCGGTCTCCGCTTCAGCCAAATATCTGGGAATCACATCATTGGTCGGGCCGTAAGCGGCAACTCGCCCCCCCTGCAGCCACAAGGCATCTTCACACAAGGCCTGAACCATACCCGTATCATGGGTGACCATTACGATGGTGCATCCACCCGTCTTGAGTTGCCGTATGCGTTCCAGGCACTTGTGCTGGAAGGCGACATCGCCTACAGCCAGAACCTCGTCGATCAGCAGGATCTTTGGCGCGGAATGAATCGCGATGGAGAAGGCAAGGCGCATTTGCATTCCCGATGAATAACAACGCAGCGGGCTGTCGATGAAGTCATGAAGCTCCGAAAATTCAACGATGGTGTCGAATCTTTCCCGGACTTCCTTCTTCGTGAGGCCTCCTACCACGCCGTTTACCAGGATATTCTCGCGGCCTGACATCTCGGGGTGAAAACCGGCTCCGAGATTCAGCAGAGCTCCAATGCGCCCTTCAATTTCGATCAGGCCCTCATCAGGCCGGCCCACGCCACCGATCAGGCGCAGCAGTGTCGATTTGCCGGCGCCGTTTCGCCCCACGACTCCGACCGTTTTACCTGCGGAGATTTGCAGGTTCACTTCCCGCAACCCCCAGAAGTGTTCCGCCGGCAGCAGTTTCCGAAAACCGCGAAGCAGCGCTTCGTGAATCGTGCCGGGAGTGTCGGTATGATAGCGGCGGTATTTCTTTCCTACGCCTTTGACAAAAATTGGAAATCCCACTACAACTCCTCCACAAAGCGATGCCGGACAAGGTTGAATGCCGTGCAAGCCAACGTCAGTACAATCACCGACAGACCAGCCACACCCAACAGCGGAAAAGGTTCCGGCCAGACCCCGCGCATGAGAACGGCGCGATAGCCGTCCAGGATCATGGCCACCGGGTTCATGAGCATGATCGAATGATAAGGCTCCGGTACTGCGTTGACATCCCAGAAAACAGGTGTCAGATAGAAGAACAGAAAGAGAGCGATTCCGAGGAGATATTGAGTATCCCGAAATCTCACTTGCAGCGTGGCCACTATGTAGGCCAGGCTTGAAACAAATAGAAACTGGACGAGAATGATCAAGGGTAGCGCGGCGAGAGACGCGTTCGGCCGGTACCCGTCGTTCACTAAGAATACGGCTAGAATAGGCAGCGCAAGCAGGAAGTGCACCAGGTGAGAGAGCACCGTGACTACCGGCAGAAGCGGAAGCGGAAAGCCGACCTGCTTCACCAAATCCCGATTATCAACCACAGTCATGGCGGAAACCAGGAGCGATGCCTGCAACCAGGTCCAAGGTAGAATCCCTGTAAACAGGAAGGTCGTGTAGTGGGGAATATTCAAGGGCACCATGCCGCTGAAGACGACGTACAACACCACCAGCTGTGCGAGGGGCACCAGCAGCGACCACGCGATGCCTAGAATCGATCGTTTGTAGCGTAGTTTAAAATCGCGAGCGACTAATACGCACACTAGATCGTATTTATGCCGCCAGGTGTTCGACTGGTGCCGAACTTGGTATCGATTCACTTAACGTCCTCTCCCTGCCGTTTGCAAAATTCCCCGAGGTAGCACGCACTTCAGGCTCAATGGACATTCCTTTTCTGCCGCCGGGTCAGTGACCGGATCCGCTCGTGAAAACGCTTTTCACACACGGAAACATCAAACGACCGTCGGATTTTTTCCGCGGCAGCCGAGCCCATACGCTGCCGTAAGCCGACATCATTCAGTAAGCTTGCAATCGCCTCTGCCAGTGCTTTGCCGTCCCGCTGCGGGACGATCAACCCGTCTTGCCCATGATCCACCACTTCAACGATCGAGCCGGCATCGGTGACAACGGCCGGCAGACCGGAAGCCATGCCTTCCAGCAGGGCGGTAGGAATTCCATCCTTGTCTCCGCTCTCCGTTTCGACGAATGGAGCCAAAAAGAGGTGGGATTCCTGGAGGAACTGCTGGATCTCCGCGCCGGACCGGCGCCCCTCCAAGTGGAGCACGCTTCCGATGCCGAGGTCGCGAATCTTCTCGTCCAACGCACGGGCGTAATCGCGTCCGGCCTCGTTGTCATCCACGCCGCCGAGTATGCGCACGGACACGTTATGGCCGCCGTCCACGAGCAGACGGACCGCCTCAGCCAGGTAGAGCAGCCCCTTCTTGGGTTCGATGCGGCTCACACAGACCAGGCGGAAGGGCGTGCCTTTCGCAGGCGCGCTACGGACTGTCGCCTGAAAACGACGGCAGTCCACTGCGTTGGGTTTGACTACAATCCGGTCCGGATCGAGCGTAGGTGCGATTGCCATGAGCTCGCGCTTAATCCGGTTCGAAGTCGCGATTACCAGGCTGCATTGCCGGATATGGAGCGGAACCACTTTGAGTGCATAGTCATCCAACATGTGGTCGGCGTAGCAACTGACGCCTCGCGGAATATCCAGAAGATACGACGCAACCAGCGTGAACAACGTGCCTTCATAGAAGAAATAGGAATGCAGATAATCCGGCCCGCACGCTTCCACGGTTCTGGTGAAGGCAAATGCCTGTTTGAAGTGGTGGTAATTCCGCAGCTCATCGGGTGTGATGCGCGCGGCTTCGCAGATCATTTCAACCAGGCTGCGGACCTTCTCCGGCATACGTTCGCAATAATAAGCGTAGTCCCGCTCGCATACGGCGTGATGTAAGACCAGCTTGCGCTTGGCCTGCCAGACCCGTGAAAACTGCTCCGGCAGGAAACTTCGCGGATTCAGTTTGGAATACAGGAAGCGCAACCGGAAGCCGCCGCGGACGAGTTCCGAAAGTTCCTGGTAAACAAAAGTTTGAGAGTAGATGGGAAACTCCCAGCAGGCAGTGGACGCTACGCGCAACCGCCGGCCCGAGACCGGCAGCCATCGCTCTATCCGCAATCGGAAGCGTTGAAACCAGTGAAGCCGGTGAGCCGTGATTTCCTCATCGGCGCTCAGCGGGAAACGCTCGGCGGGCCACCGGGCCTGGAGTTGTTGAAGCGCCTCTTCGATCACGGAAGCCGCCCGTTGTTAGCCTGGCGGTCGCTGCCCGCGCCGGCCTCCATCGCTTCGTTGGTTGGCTCGACCGCCCGAAGGACAACCGAGGTTAGATCCACGCCAATGGTCCGGCCTCCAAGATCGAAGTGAATGCGGGCATCCTCGTCGTCTTCCGAGGCGACGAACTCCTCTCGAAAAGTCTGCCATTCCGCTGTCAGCTGGACTTGGGTGTACATGCCCAGGGATGTCCACGGATCATGCGCTCTGGCGAAGCCCACGCCGATCTCGCGGGGTCGTCTGGCCCGCGCGCGAAAGGCCACGCAGTAACGAACGCCGCCATCTACTTTCAGGCCGAGGCGGTTCAGCTGAATATCCCATTTTGTCTTCGATGCCGCTTTCTGGATGCCGACCTTGACCATCCCGTGGTCTTCGCGGGGATAGATCAGCGTGGCCTCACTGCGGTCGGCGACGCGGAGGTGCCAGCGCGCTTCGATCGCAGGATCAGCGTCAGCATCCGTATCGGGAGCCGGCTCCGGGGCGGCAGATATTTCCGTAGTGGCCGGCTCGGAGTCGCGTCGCTGCGTGGTTCGCAGCCACAATCCGAGCCGCATCCATGTATCGCTTTGGAGATCTTCGATCAGCAGCGCACGAGCGGTTGCGGATTCGCGCCACTTCGCCACTTCCCCCGAAATGTACTCGACCTGCCGCTCCGCTTCCTGAGCCCTTTCGCGCACGGCGACAAGTTCGAGCCCGTTGGACTTGGCTTGCTGCTCGAGTTCGTAGATGCGGTCCCGCGCCGAAGCAAGCGCGAGATCCATCGAATGCCCATCGCGCTCC
>JBDTPR010000287.1:0-8023 GCA_039932635.1 Candidatus Solibacter sp. | reverse complement strand
GTGGTAGTTGGGAACTCGCCCGTAGAGATTGGCGCGCGGCGCCACCGATACCCCCCGAATCCCCAGTGGCGGATAGCGCGTGGCAGCTACCGCCCGCCGCGCTTCTTCGGCGTTTTGCACGAACGGAACCAGCAACGAGCGGGCGCCGATGTCCAGTATCCGCTTGATCAGTACGGCGTCATTCCACGCGCAGCGGACTACAGGTTCGGCCGTGCCGTTGACCATTGCCTGCAATTGCGACAACAGTCCCGGAACCTCGTTGGGGGCGTGTTCGGTGTCGATCACGATCCAATCGTAACCGCAACCCGCGATGATCTCCGCGACGATGTTACTGCACAGAGAACTCCATAAACCAATCTGTTTCCGGTCGTCTAACAACGCGGCTTTGAAGCGATTGGGGGGTAGATGTACGTCATCGACGGCCACAGATTTCTCCAGCATCCAGTCTGCAGGTTCTATAGAGAATCTCGGGCATCCTGTGCCCTCATGAAACGATCTCGGCTGTTGGACAGGTGCGCGCGCATGAACTGCGCGGCGCCTACCGGATCGCCGCGGAGAATCGCGCTGTAAATCTCCTCGTGCTCACGGCTCAAGATGCTCAGGTAAGCCGCCTGGCCTCCCGGCGATTGCACCAGACAGACTCTCGTCCTCGGGATGGTGTTGGTACCGAAATGGGCCAGCACTTCTGAGAAGTAGCGGTTCCCCGTGGCCTTCGCTACCCCTACGTGAAATTCAAAATCGGGTTCCGCCGTGTCGCCACCGCTACGCAGCGCGACTTGATACTTGTCCAGGATGCGCCGCAAGTCCGTAAGTTGACCCTCTGTACGGCGCGCTGCCGCCAGTCCCGCGGCCTCCGATTCCAGACTCACGCGTAACTCCAGCATGTCCAGAATCTCCCGCACCGTCGGCATACTCGTTGGCTCCACCCGGAAGTCGCCGGCGCCCGGCAGTTCCAAAACGAAGGTGCCGATACCGTGTCTCGTCTCGACAAACCCGGCTGACTGCAACCCGGATATGGCCTCGCGCACCACGGTACGGCTGACCCCGTGGGTAAGCATAATCTCAGACTCTGTCGGCAGTTTTTGTCCGGGGCCCAACACTCCGCTCCGGACCTGTTCGGAAAGGGCGTCTGCCAGTTCCCTCGCCAGACGGCGCGGCCTTCGTCGCACCACGGGCAGTTCAAAAGAACTCATTCTGTCTATCATAGCGTCAACGCGATTTCATCGAGGTAGGTGCGTATCGCTCCTGAACCATCAACAGATAAGAGAGAACCCCAAACTCCAGAAACACGCACCAGGCGAGCATCGGCGCCTTGTAGCTGTCGGTTTTCTGCTTCAACCAACCCGTCAGTATCGGCGCCACAATGCCCGCCACACTGGCCGCGTAATTCTGAACCCCGAAAATCCGTCCGATCGCGGAGGCGGGGATCAACGTCTGTGTCAGTGCCCAATAATTGGCTGTCGCCAATCCTAAACCGGAGAGTGAAACCACGGCGAATGTCAGCGCCACAGGAACCGACGCCGCCTGCGCGCCGATAATTTCCGTACAGGCGATCGCGAAGCCTGCGATCGTAAACCACTTCCTCACTGTCGCGGGATTCGAGCCGGGGCCTATCAGACGAATCGGCCGCCCATCCCGCCAGCGCGGCTACGACCGCCATCCCGGCAAAGCTGAGGAACGTGTACAGCCCCATTTGCGCCAGCGAAAGATGGAGGCGTTTCATGAAATATGCAGGCCTCCATGTCATGCAGAAATACACGAAGTACATATAGGCGAAGGTCGCGATCACCGTGCCCCAGGTGACCGAACTTGCCAGCACTCCTCCAAAAGATACCGGCTTTCCGCAATTGCACCCGCCGTTTGCAGGACCGCGCGGTTGCGGTTGTCCACCAGCAGGATCCGCGCGATCAGCGATACCAGGCCGCCAAGACCCACCATCACGAACATCATTTGCCAGTCGTGTTGGATGATCAGCCAAGCAGCCAGCGGTGTGCCAATCGCGGGCCCGATCTTGGTCCCCGTCATGTAAAGGCCAACCGCCGGATGCTCTGCGAAGTTTAAGCGGATCCAGCGGTAACTCGCCGCTGCTACGACCGATTCGCCGATCCCTAATAAGATCCGAAGCGCAATCAACACGGCCACCGACCCCGCCAGCGCCGTCGCGACTGAAACGAGGCACCAGAACAGAAAACTCAAGGCACAAGGCCGCTTCACACCGTAGCGGTCCACCACCCCACCGGCCGGTATCTGCCAGGCCGCATAGGCCCAGAAGAAGGCCGAATTCAAACAGGCCGCGATCGCAGTCCGAAACGTGGAAGGTGCGGATGAAATCCGTGGTGACCAGTGCTACGGAGAGGTTGGAGCGGGAGGCGTACGCAATAACCATCCCCAGCCTAAGAAGCCCGATGAATACCCAGCGCCGCTCAAATCCCTCAACGGGCGATGTCCCCGGTACGGCAATCGCGCCGCCCACGGCGCTCATCTCGGTCCTCGCGCCAGAAATAGGTGCCTAGAAAAAGGACCTCTCACGTCAGACATCATACCACAATTAGTTTCGGCAAGCCCAAAAATAATCGCTTAGTGGGGCTAAATTCTCTCTCAAGTTATTGATGTATAAGGTGCCAAGGCGATAGAGAATGTTTTTCGCAGGATTGCCAAATCTTCCTTGACAATCGAAGTCAACAGTCTTACGATGTCAGATAACTTAACAGTCCCAGTGGAGTCCGTCATGAAACCGCTCAACCGACGCACCTTTTCGAAAGCCCTCACCGGCAGCGCGTACCTGGCAATGAGTGCTTCCCGGATTCTCGGCGCCAACGATCGCATCAACATCGGCATCATTGGCTGCGGTGGGCAGGGAACCGGCGTGTTCCGCAATTTCCTGGCCCAACCCGACGTCACGCCCGTCGCCGTCTGCGACGTCTACGATCCTAATCGCGAGCGCGCCGCCGCCATGTGTAAGGAGAAGGTCACCCAGTTCAAGGACTTTCGCCAGATGCTCGAGCGCAAAGACATCGACGCCGTCATTGTTGGCACTCCCGATCACTGGCACGCCCTGCAAACTATCATGGCGTGCAAAGCAGGCAAGGACGTGTACGTCGAAAAAGGCCTCTCCGCAACCGTGCGCGAAGGCCGCGTCGCCGTCGATACCGCGCGCAAATACAAACGCATCGTGCAAGTGGGCGCGCAGGAACGCTCCGCCGAGCACATCGCGGCGGCAATGAAACTCATTCACGACGGTGCCCTCGGCTCCATCCGCCGGGTCAGCGCCGATTGGACCCGCAATATGATGCCGGGCTTCAAGCCGCGGCTCTTGAAATCGGGCCTCACCGACGTCCTGGATTGGGACATGTGGCTGGGCCCCGCTCCCTCCGTTCCCTTCGATCCCATGCGCTTCGGCTATAACTGGCGCTGGTACTGGGATTATTCCGGCGGCCAGATGACTAACTGGGGATCGCATACCCTCGATATCGTCCGCTGGGCGCTCAATGTCAAAACGCCGAGCGCCGTGGCCGCATTCGGAGGCCGCTACGAATTGAAGGACGGCGGACAGACGCCCGACGTGCAGGACGTGATCTACAGTTTCCCCGGGTGCACGGTTAGCTGGGCGGGGTGCGAGGTCAGCGGCTTCGAATCGATTCGCTATCCGGCGGACGATCGACGCGCCAAGCCGCTGATGGAATTCCACGGCACGAAGGGCACCATGACGCTCACCCGTCGCGGCTACGACGTGACTCCCGAAATCTGGACGGGCGACGAGCAGGACGGCAAGACTCCCGCCATGAAACCCGTGAGTGCGGCCGCCACCGGCGGATCGCACGTGCGGAATTTCCTGGACTGCGTGAAAAGCAGGAAACTGCCGAACTGCGACGTGGAGGAAGGCCACTACACGATGATCATGTGCCACCTCGCCAATATCTCCATGAAGGTCGGCCGTACCCTGCATTGGGACCACGCCAAAGAGGAAGTCACCGGCGATAAGGAAGCCAACCTGCTCCTGTCCAAGCAATATCGAAACCCGTGGGCGCTCGGTTGAATCGGTAATTACTCGCGTCTTGAGTAGACGCATCAAGTAAGTCAGTAAGTCAAACAGGGGTTAGCTCTAGGTCCGAAAGAATAGGATTTAGGAGGGCAAGATGTCTCGCTTAATGCAGTCCATGTTCGCGATTGCAGTCATGTTGTCGATCTGTACTCCGGTGTACACTCAGACAGATGGCGTCATCACGGGTCGTGTGCTTGATACCAGCGGCGCCGTTGTACTGGGCGCTGCCGTCACCGTCACGCAAGTCGACCTCAACTTCGACAGTGCTACCGTAACCAACGAAGAGGGCCTCTATCGAGTCCAATCGCTTCGGCCCGGCCCCTATCGCGTAACCGTCGTGGCGGCTGGCTTTCAACGCCTGATTCGTGCCGGCATTGACCTGAGGACGGGCGACACGCTGGCCATCGATTGCACCCTGAAAGTGGGCACGGCGAACGAAACCGTGGAAGTCACCTCGGAGGTCACGTTGTTACAGACGGAGACCAGTTCGACCAATCTGGTGATGAACGGCGACTATTATTACTCGTTGCCGATCTATCAGCGGCGCCCCTTGAGTATTCTCTACTTCACCCCTGGCGTCAGCCTACCTTATGTCAGCAACGGAGCAATCGCCACCATCGGTAACTTCCATATCAATGGAGGCCGAAGCAGCGACATCGGTTATTTCGAAGATGGCGTCATGACCACCCAGGACACGATGATGGGCAGCATCGAGGAAGTCAAGGTGCTGACCACTGTGCCGCCTGCCGAGTATGGCCATTCCGCCGGCGGCACCGTCACAGTCGTCAAGAAATTCGGGACCAACAAGTTCCACGGAATGCTCTCCGAATTCGGCCGCACCCGGCGCATGACCCACCGCAAGTATTTCGATCAGTACCGCAACGCCCAGACCTACCCCGGTCATGAAGTCGGCGATTCCTATTGGTTCCACATGCCCGACATGAATGTCACGGGGCCGGTGTACATCCCCAAGGTGTATGACGGCAGGAACCGCACCTTCTTCATGTTTGCCGCCCAACGCCAAATGGAATCGCAGGCGCACCAGAACCCGTTTACCGTTCCGGACAACGATATGAAGAACGGCACCTTCACCTTCGGCGGCATCGGTCAGGCGATCTACGATCCCAGGACCACGCGCCAAAACCCGGATGGCACCTGGGCACGCGATATCTTCCCCGGCGGTATTGTTCCCCGCTCCGCCTTCGACCCCGTTGCCGTCAAGGTCCTCAGTTTCGATCCCTACCGGGCCCCCAATTACGCCGCGATCCCGGGCACCACCGGTCCTTCCAATAATGTCCACTATTCCCAGGTTGCGCGGCAGAATTTTCCCAGTTACGCCGCCCGCATCGACCAGCAGTTCACCTCCAACGTGAAGTCGTTCCTCAGCTATAGTTACATCCGCACTGGTGGCATTCCGTCCCTTTCGGGCGTCGTGCAGTATCTGCCGTTCGACCCGGGGTCCAACACCAGTCCGACTTACAAGCAGACCTATTCGTTGGGTACGACCTGGGTCATCAGCCCGTCCTTCCTGGCGGAAACCCGCTTTGGGTATGCGCGAAGTTCGCAGACAGTTACGTCAAGTTCCTACATGGCGGACATGGCCGCCACGTTGGGGATCCCGGGCTTGCCGCCCGACACCTTCCCGCTCGGCCTTTACGGCATCGGACAGCCTGCCCCCAGTTCCACCACCAGCGAGACCCTTTCGGCTCGCATAGACCTTTCGAAGATGAAGGGAACTCACGCCTTCAAATTCGGTTACGAGTTGATGCGTTACCGCGGCAACGTCTGGAACGTCGGCCAGCCTTCCGGCAACTTCATCTTCACCGGCACCAACGGACTGCTTGCGAACGGCACGGCCACGCCGAATACCGGCAATACCTTTGCCTCGTTCCTCGTCGGTTCGGTTGCCTCCGCCACCTTCACCAAACGGCTGCAGGCTTCGCTGCCCCGCGAGTTCCAGCACAGCGCTTACCTTCAGGACGACTGGAAGATCAGTCCAAACGTCACGCTCAATCTCGGCGTGCGCTACACCTTCGAACAAACCGTGTACCAAAAGTGGGGTTTGGCTAGCGTCTGGGATCCGAACCTGCCCGACACCAATAAGTACATCGGTTACACCTGTCCAGCTACAGGTTGTAAGGGCGCTTACGACCATACCGAGGGCCGCAGCCTGTACGAACCCGACAAGAATAACTTCGAGCCCCGTATCGGTATTGCCTGGCATGCGATGCAACGCCTGGTTTTGCGCGGCGGCTTTGGACTCTCCACAGTTGACACCAGGTTCCTATACGACAACACCGACGAGTTGGTAACCACCACGGCGGCCCAGTCGGCGCCCACCGGCGACCCACGCCCGCTCTATCAGATCAGCAAGGGCCCGGGAACCATCGTTTATCCCCCGCTCCGCGAGGACGGCTCCGTGCCATATACAGGCACCCCCGGCGGCCACACCGCCACCTGGGTGGACTCCAAACTGAGGAGCCCCTACAGCATGAACTGGAACTTCACTATGCAGTACGAATTGAGCAAGAACTACGCACTTCAGGGTATTTACTCCGGCTCTGGCTCGGTTGCCCTCACCGGCGGCATGGAAATCAACACGCTCCCCTTCGGCTACCTGTCCGACGATCCCGTGGCTCTGGCCAAATGGATTCCCACCGCTCAGTTCTCCCGTCCGTTCCCGAACTGGGGCAACATCAGCTATGTCGGCAATTACGGCCACGGCACGCACCACGAGGGCACCGTGAGCCTCGAAAAACGCTACTCCAAGGGGGTGAATTTCACCGTCTTCTATACGCTGGCAAAATCCATCGATGGCACCGCCACGAATAAGTACCTGTCAACCAGTTTGAATAAGGGCCGCAGCGCTTGGGATCAGCGTCATACCCTGTCTGCCACCACGAACTACGAATTGCCGGTTGGGAAAGGGCGCCGTTTCATGAACAAGGGCGGTTGGACCAATGCGCTGCTTGGCGGTTTTAACGCCGTATTAGCCTTTAGCGTTCGTAGTGGCGGCCCGCTCTCCTTCACCCTTTCGGGAGCACCCACCTTGCAGTATCCGAGCTTCATGCCGAATTACGGGAATGTCATGCTCCTCAAGACTCCCCAGTTACGCGATAACTGGCAGGACCTCGGCGGCGACCGCTTCAATCAGGCCAACCAGAACAACACCTGGGATTGCGGCGCCAATACCAAGGTGGGCAATGACTGTTTCACTTACATCCCTTCCTACAGCATGGGAACGGACGGGCGGAACATCACCGATACGCAGCGAGTCATCGCCTTCAGCTTCTCCGCGACCAAGTCGGTGAAAATCACCGAGGCGCTGAACTTCGAATTCCGCTACGATTTCCAGAATCCGTTCAAGTGGTATACCTGGAATGCTCCCAGCACCCTGTTGAACCTCAACAGCCCAGCGGCATTCGGCAAAGTCACTGGCGACGCGGGCACGGCCAACCTCGGCGGGCAACCGCTCATGAACATAGGCTTGGCCCTGCGATGGTGAATATGAAGCAATCGAAAGCGATCAGGAGGACCGCATGAATACGCTCAGTCGACGTTCCTTTTCGAAGACCCTGTCCGGAGGCGCCGCCATGGCGATCGGCGCTTCCCGCATCCTCGGCGCCAACGACCAGATCCGCGTGGGGATCATTGGCTCCGGAGGCAGGGGCACGGGTGCCTGGCGGGATTTTATCGCTCAACCCGACGTTACACCCGTCGCCGTCTGCGACGTCTACGATCCCAATCGCGAACGGGCGGCCGCCATGGGCAAGGACGTCGTCCAGTTCAAAGACTTTCGTCAGATGCTCGATCGCAAAGATATCGACGCAGTCATTGTGGCCACGCCCGATCACTGGCATGCCCTGCAAACCATCATGGCGTGCAAAGCCGGCAAGGACGTGTACGTCGAAAAAGGCCTCTCCTCGACCGTGCGCGAAGGCCGCGTCGCCGTCGATACCGCGCGCAAATACAAACGCATCG
>JBDTPR010000286.1:0-8026 GCA_039932635.1 Candidatus Solibacter sp. | reverse complement strand
ACTCACGTGGGCGTCACCCTGCGCAGCATCGCCGCGCTGCGCAATGTGCGCGATCGCGTGAAGCCCAAGAAGGTGTACGGCTGCGAGGTGTGGCGTGACTTGGATTGGATGCCCGACGAAGATAAGCAAATTCTCGGCGTCAGCGCGCGTCCCAACATCGCGGCCGCGCTGGTAGGCGTCTTCGATTCGCAGGTCAGCGGAGGCAAACGCTACGACCTCGCAACCGCCGGACGCCGGGTAGCGCACGCCACCTACTACGCCTCGCACGGCACCGATCAGGAAACCGCGCTGAACTTCGCCATGGACCTCACACCGCTGGCCCAGGACCCGTCGCTAGACGTGACGGAGTATGTGCTCTCGCTGGTGGACCGCTTCCGAGCCGACGTGCAGCGCCGCGTGAATTCGGTCCGCTGATCTTGATGCTGTGCTCCTGTCTTTGTGGGGCGGACTTCAGTCTGCGCACCGACTTTAGTCGGTGCACCGGCCGAAGGCCGGCTATTCAAACCTACTTCTCAAGCCAAGGCAAGTAAGCGGCGCCGTAAAGTCCCGCCAGATTACCGAGCGTAGCCTGCGCGATGTGCGTCTCTTTCACCGTAGCCCGGTAAGTGAAGGAGCGCTGCATGGCCACGCGCTCCATGTGCGGCGCAAAGTAATCCCACGCCGGAAGCATGCCGCCGCTGAGCAGGTACAGCGGAAAATTGAACGTGTTAATCAGCGCGGCCATCGCCATGCCGAGCGCCTCGCCCACCGTCTGCCATATCCGGCGCGCCTTCTCTCCATCTTTATCGTCGTGCTTGGCAAGTTCGAAGACGTCGCGGGAACTCAGGCTTTCGCCCAGTTGCATCAAGTGAGCCATGGCCGTCACCGCAGTGGCCGAGGCGTGCTTCTCCAGGCACCCCTGATTGCCGCATCCGCAAGGGTTGCCATTCGGCACCACGCAAATGTGACCGATCTCACCCGCCATCCCCACCGAGCCCCGCACAATGCGTCCTCCCGAAATAATCCCGCCGCCAATCCCCGTGCCGAGCGTCAGCAGCACCAGATCGTCCACGTCGCGTCCGGCCCCCATCCAACTCTCTCCCAGAGCCGCCGCATTGGCGTCGTTCTCCAGAATCACGCGCGTGCCGAGTTTCTCGCTGAGCACGTCCCGAATCGGCAGATTCTCCAGGAACGGCAGATTGTTCGAGCCTGTGATCAGGCCTTCCTTCATGCGTATGAACCCGGGCACGCCCACTCCGATGCCGCGCAATCCCTCGGCACCGTGCTTGTCTCGAAGCTTGGAAATGGCCGCCGCGATATCGTCGATCACCGCATCGCGGCCCGCCTCAAAGTCAGTCTCGCCGGAAATCTTCTCCAGCAGGGTGCCGGATTTATCGAACGCCGCGGCCCTCAAATTGGTGCCGCCCAGATCCATGCCGATCGCGTATTCCGCCATAGGAACGTGAATCATACCACGTGCTCAATCTCACCCGCCGTTAGCAGTCGCCGCGTGATGCTGCCAAATTGTCACCATAAATTCTTTTTAATCGCGCATCCCCTCAGTGCATGCTACAACTTGAAACATTAGAGTCCCTGTTCGACGTCTTATAGAGCAGGAAGGGGAGAATGCCATGAGCGATCATCGCTACGTAGAGATCCCAGGGGATAAGACCCACGAGCTTCCGCCGTTGTTGCTGCACTGTGCCGGCGGGCACGCTACAGACCTGAATGCGGTGATGCTGGAAGCGGAGGACATGCTTGGGTCCACCGACGCCCTGCAGGAGGTCGTCGAGCAGCGCAAGTTCGATCTTGCCCTGCAACTCACGGAGCAATACAACGGGCTCGTCTCACACTGGAATTGGGGCGACAGCGTCATCGAATGGATCCGGCAATGCGAGATCACCTTCGAATCCGAAGGCACCTTGCGCAAACTGCTGCATCCCGATGTCTGGCCGCATGCCAGTCGCGCCAGTTTCGTCGAGCTGCTGCGCGAGAAGGGGATTCCCAGCGGCGGAGTAGCCTTGGACCGCGCCGTGGGCTTGCGCCTGGCCTTCCGCCAACCGCCGCCCATCGGTTGCTTCTCGAGCGACTTTCTCTTCTATCTGAATGGCACGGTCGCCGACACGGCCTATCACACGTGGTCGCAGACGCCGGCGCTATTCCCGCCGGACCGCTTCCACTTCGATGTGCTAGACGTAAGCTAACCGCTCGCCCTTCGGCCGCGACTCAATCAGAGCCGCGACCGTGAGGGAGCGTCTACCAGCCCCGCCTTAAGCCAGCTTCCAACCCTTGCGGAAGTTGGGCTTCAAATACTGATTGGCGGAGGCGTTGTTGGAGAACTGCTTCTTCGTCGCGTCCCATTCCAGCTTGCCTTCCACCTTCATGGCAATCGTGCCGAGCAGCATCCACTGCACGAACGGTGCGGCCACGCTGAAGTTCGAGCACGACGGATCGCCGCCCTTACACGCACGGATCCAATCGGCGTAGTGGCCCGGAGAACGGGTCAGCAGCGGCGGCGGCATTTTGTAATCCTTCATCTTCGCGTTGGGCATCAGGCGCGTCCGTTCGCCGTAACATCCGGTGGTCACCATGCCCTTGTCGCCGATGAAGAGGCTGCCGTTATTGTCGTCGTCGCCAATCAGTTCCCCGGCTGGAATACCGTCGAATTTGAGGAACTCCTTCAGGCTGTCGTGCCAGAAGAGTTTGAGTGGCGGCATGCTGCCGCGCGCCGGGAAATCGAAGCGCAACACGGTCTGCTGCGGGAAGCAGTATTTCCCCTCACCGACCTTCTTGATGCACTCGACACTAGTCGGCGAACCCAGACGCATCGCCATATTCGGCGTGCCCAGAATGTGGCAGGCCATGTCGCCCACCGCGCCACACCCATAATCCGGGAACGCGCGCCATGCGCGTGGCAGATATGCGGGACTAAATGGACGCGGCTGCGTGCCGCCCTGCCAGACTTCCCAGTCGAGCGTCGCGGGCACCGGAGCTTCCTTCGGCGCCACGTCGGGACCCTGCGGCCAGTACTTGCCGGGACGGTCGGTCCACGCATGTACCTCGGTCACGTTCCCGATGTCGCCATTCCAGATGATTTCGGCGCACTCGCGCGCTCCGGTGTTCGAGTAACCCTGATTGCCCATCTGCGTCGCCACGCCGAATTTGGCGGCTGCCTTCTCCAGTTCCTGGGCTTCCCACACCGTGCGTGTCAACGGCTTCTGACAATATACGTGCTTGCCGCGCGTCATCGCCCATAGTGCCGCCGTGGCGTGCATGTGGTCCGGGCAAGAGACCAGCACCGCGTCGATATTGTTGGTCTCCTTATCGAACATGCGCCGGAAGTCTTTGTACTTGGGCGCATTCGGATAGAGCTTGTAACTGCTCGCGGCGCTGTTATCGTCTGGGTCTACCAGCGCGACGATGTTCTCCGCCTTGCAGCCGGCGATATCGGAGCGGCCCTTGCCGCCCGCGCCAATCGCGGCGATATTCAGCTTTTCGTTGGGCGATTTGTAGCCCAGGTGTTTCAGCGAAGGAGTGCTGCCGAAGCCAGCGGCGGGTACCGCTGCCGCCAGCAGCGATCCATAGAAGAAGTGCCGCCGCGAAGTTCCCCCTGGGGATCCGCCTGTGGAAACATGATTGGCCATGTTGCTAGCATAATCCCCCGCGCTCTTTAACGCTATATAATCTCTGCATGTACTCGCCTTCCCGACGTGAACTTCTGGCCGGCTCCGCCTGGTTGCCCGCAGTGTTGTTGGCGAACCGCCTGCGCGCGCTTCCCCTTTCCGAAATAAAGCTCGGCATCACCACCGATGAAATCGACCCGGACGTGACCGTCGCAGCAAAATTCCTGCAGCAGTACAACCTGCATTGGGCCGAGATCCGCAATATCTGGGGGCCGTACAATACCTCGCAGCCGATGGAGAAGATCCGCGAGGCCAACAAGATTCTCGACGAGCACGGCATCCGAGTCTCCATCGAAGGCACGGGATTCTTCAAGATTTCGCTGCCGCCCGACACTCCGGAAGGGCAGAAGAAAATCGATGCCCAGTGGGCTCTCCTGGATACAGCCATGGAGCGCGCCAAGGCCTTCGGCACCGACAAAATTCGTACCTTCACCTTCATGCTCGACAAGGGCCAGACGCCCGATGACAAGAGCTACGACCGCATCTGGGAACTGACGCGCGAAGCGGCGCGGCGCGCCAAGGGTTTCCGCCTCGCGGTGGAGAATATCGGCGGCGGGTTTGTGTCCAACGCGGCGGAATCGGCGCGCATGTTCAAAGCCGTAAAGGAAAATAACATCGGCCTGACCTGGGATCCGAACAACGCGGCGCAGAGCGGCGAGCAGAGCTACCCGGACGGCTATCGCCTGCTCGACCCCGCGCGCATTTTCCACGTGCACCTGCGCGACTACAAGCATCAGGACGGCAAGGTAATCTGGGCGCGCGTCGGCGATGGCGAGTTCGACAATCTCGGGCAAATCCGCAAAATGCTGAAGGACGGCTACAAGGGCACTTTCACGCTGGAGACGCACTGGGCGGATCCTAAAGGCAAGATGTATTCCACCGAGCAAAGCCTCAAGGGCTTGCTCGAAGTAATCGCGAAGGTGTAACTCCATGTCGAGCCGCCGAGTATTTCTGAGCGCGCTGGCTGCCACGCCGCTGCTGGCGCAGTATGTGCCGAAACAGAGTGACCGTCCGGAAGCTCCGGCCGGCGACGAGCCCGGCTTCAAGCCCATCTTCGACGGCAAGAGCCTCGCGGGATGGGACGGCGATCCGAAATACTGGCGGGTAGAGAACGGCGCCATGGTGGGCGAGATTAGGCCCGACACCATCATCAAGAGCAACACATTCATCATCTGGCAGGGTGGCGCGCCCGCCGATTTCGAACTCAAGGCCGAGTACCGCATCACCAGCGGCGGCAACAGCGGCATCAATTACCGCAGCGTCGTCGTGCCCGACGCCGTCACGCCCTCGAACAAGTTCGCCATGCGCGGGTATCAGTTCGATATCGACGGAGCCAATCGCTACACCGGGCAGAATTACGAGGAGAAGGGCCGTCTGTTCCACGCGCTGCGCGGGCAGGTGACGCATGTCATAGGCGGCCAGAAACCGGTACTGCTTTCCTCGCTGGGCGACACTGCGGCGCTGGCGGAGTTCATCACGAAGGACTGGAACTCCATCCACCTGATCATCCGCGGCAACACGCTGATTCACATGTTGAACGGCCACGCAATGTGCGTGGTGATCGACGACGACGCACCCAATCGCATGATGAAGGGCCAGATCGGCGTACAGGTGCACGTCGGCGGTCCAATGAAAGTGGAATACAAAAATTTCCGCCTGAAGGAGTATTGAGACGTCCCGCAGAAGGCCTTTCTCCGATTTTCCTCTTCGGAAACCCACCCGTAGACCGCGGATCCTGCGTCGGCGGCCGTGTGGGGCAGGCTGGCAGCCTGCGGCGGGATGGCATCCCGCCTGTCTTTCGTTCCCACGCTCCCGTCGTGGCACCCGCTCTGGGCTTCCTCCGCGTTCTTTGCGGTGAGGGGAGGGCCTCCAATGTTGCGCCCTCTACATCAACGTAAGCGGGTCCACATCGATCACCAACGCCGTGGCGCCCCACTTGTTCTCCACCGCGAAGCCGCGGATCCTCTGCAGTAATTCATTGAGCGATTTCCGGCTGGCGGCCTTAATCAAAAACTGGTATCGGTATTCGTTCTTGAGTCGCGGCACCGGGGCCTCCGCCGGACCCAGGATGCGCAAATTCTCGGGCGCTGGCGTTAGCAGGAATCCAAGCTCGGAACTCATCCGCATAGCCGCTTCCTTCTTCTCGGCGCGCACCAGGACATTGGCCATGGCGGCGAACGGCGGGTAGTGCATCATGCGCCGGAAATTCAATTCCTTCTCGTAAAAGGCGTTGTAATCCTGCGCGGCGGCCAGTCGAACGGCGTAGTGATCCGGATTGATGGTTTGCACCAGCACGATCCCCGGCAGACTACCGCGCCCGGCACGCCCGGCCACCTGCGTCAGCAGCTGGAAGGTCCGCTCGGCAGCGCGAAAATCGGGCATGCCGAGCCCCATGTCCGCGGACACCACACCCACCAGCGTGACATTCGGAATGTCGTGGCCCTTGGCGATCATCTGCGTGCCCACCAGCATGTCGTAATCGCCCGCGCGGAAGCCGTCCAGGATGATCTCGTACTGCCGCTTGCCAGTCACCGTGTCGCGATCCAGTCGCGCGATGCGAGCAGTCGGAAAGGCGCGATGCAGTTCCTCCTCCACGCGCTCGCTGCCTACTCCCAGGAAATAAATGTGCTCGCTCTGGCACTTGGGGCAGAGGCTCGGGACCTTCTCGGCGTACCCGCAGTAATGGCAGAGCAGGCGGCGGTCGCGCTTGTGATACGTCAAGGTCAGCGAGCAGTTGACGCAGTTCACGCGCTCCCCGCAGGAGCGGCAGGTGACGAAGCTGGAGAAGCCTCGCCGATTGAGTAGCACGATCGTCTGCTCGCCGCTCTCCACGCGCTGCGTCAGGGCCTCGATAAGCTTCCTTGAGAAGGTATCCTGCTTGCGCGTTTCCAGAAATTCTTCGCGCATGTCGATGAGCTCCACCACGGGCATCGGCCTACTCTCGATGCGGCCGGGCAACACCAGTAGCGTGTACTTACCCTTCTCCGCGTTGTAGCGGCTTTCCAGGCTGGGCGTGGCCGAGCCCAACACCACGCACGCTCCCGCGGCCTGCGCGCGTACGATGGCCACATCGCGGCCGTTGTAGCGCGGATTCTCTTCCTGCTTATAGCTGCCGTCGTGCTCCTCGTCCACCACAATGAGTCCGAGGTTCTGCACCGGGGCGAAGACGCCGGAGCGCGTGCCCACCACCACACTCGCCTCGCCCGAACGTATGCGCCGCCACTGACTGGTGCGCTCCACGTCGGTGAATGCGGAATGCAGAATCGCCACGCGGTCGCCGAAACGCGAAAAAAACTGTCCGGCCATCTGAGGGGTCAACGCAATCTCGGGCACCATCAGCAGGGCGCTGCGCCCTTCGGCGAGCGCCGATTCGATCGCCGTCAGGTAGACCTCGGTCTTACCCGAGCCGGTCACGCCGTGCAGTAGAAATGTCTGGAAGCGCTTGGCATGAATCGCGTCGTGGATCTGCTGGAAGGCGGCCTGCTGCGCCGGGTTCAACTCGTGGCGGGCGCGGATCGCGGCCTTGACGGCGACCGTTTCCGCCTTCAGCGCCACCAGTCCCTTCCGCGCCAGCGAGCGTGCCGCCGGACTGGCGTTGCGCACCGTATCCTCTAGTTCCTTGAGATTGTGCGAGCCGGGATGTAGATCCAGAAACGCGCGCAGTTCGCGCTCCGGCTTATTGAGTTTGGGCTCGGCCCCCTCGGCAGCGGGAAGGAGTTCGACGCGCAGGTTGGCAGAGGGCGCGCGCAGCGGGTCCCGCTCTGTCTGTACGCTCTCCGCGACGATGAAGTGCTTGCGTTCGAGCGAGCGGATCGCCTTATCCGCCAAGGGCAGCGCCTTCGCCAGGTATGCTGCCGAGAGCGGCCGCTTCTCCAGCATGCGCAGCACCTGCAGAACCGGATCGTCGGGCGACGT
Source organism: Candidatus Solibacter sp. (assembly GCA_039932635.1). Classification (GTDB taxonomy): domain Bacteria; phylum Acidobacteriota; class Terriglobia; order Bryobacterales; family Bryobacteraceae; genus Solibacter. The sequence continues at coordinate 449 of JBDTPR010000286.1, read as the reverse complement.
GTCGAGCAATAGTTGGCGCGCGGCGTCGCGGCCGGCATCGGTCAGGGTCCAGACCTTTCCCTGGCGGATTTCGGAGCCCAGGGGTAGCATCCCGCGCAGCACGTCGCCCAGGGGAGAGCAGTAGTAGCCTGAAATCCAGCGGCCCAGCGCCAGCAGTTCGGGGCTCAGGACGGGCTCGGAATCCAGCAGGCGCAGTGCGTCGCGGGTAGCGTGCTCCGGCTTTTCGTCGTGGCAACGCAGAATTACGCCGGTGAGCTTGCGGGTGCCGAAGGGCACCACCAGGCGGCTACCCGCCCGTACGCGGTGACGCAGTGTGTCCGGCAGCGAATAAGTGAACGGCTGATCGAGCGGGACAGGCAGACTGACGTCGCAATAGAGGTAGTTTCCCTCGGGCATGGGAGAACCTCCAGGATAGCGTGGTGGCTACTGTACGATCTTCGGTTTGATTA
>JBDTPR010000285.1:0-8052 GCA_039932635.1 Candidatus Solibacter sp. | reverse complement strand
GCTTATACTGGGGGTAGAGAGTCTGAGTTGTCTGCCATTGCCACCATTCCTGTTCGCGAGACCGCGACGCCTGCCGTGCCGTGGTACGTCTGGTGCGCGGTAGCCGCGGTGACGTGTGCCATGACGGGCGTGCATTGGGATATCTCCTGGCACCGCTCCATCGGGCGCGATAGTTTCTGGACCCCGGCGCACGTCGATATCTACTTCTGCGGCGTGCTGGCCGGCATTTCCTGCGGCTACCTGATTCTCTCCACCACGCTGCAGCGCGCCTCGCCGCTGCGCGAAGCGTCCGTAACCCTATGGGGATTCCGCGGACCGCTGGGCGCCTTTCTCGCCGCCTGGGGCGGCATCGCCATGCTGACCTCCGCGCCCTTCGACGATTGGTGGCACAACGCGTACGGCCTCGACGTGAAGATCCTGAGTCCGCCCCACATGGTGCTAGCCGCGGGAATGTTCGCAGTCCACGCAGGTGCGCTGCTGCTGATTCTGGGCCGCATGAATCGCGCGGTAGGCGCCGCGCGTGCACGCCTGCGCATCCTTTATCTCTATGTTGGCGGCATGATTCTGGTATGCCTCACGGTGCTGCTCATGGAGATCGCGTTCCGCAGCTTCATGCACACCGTGCATTTCTATCACCTGATGGCGATCGTTACGCCGCCGGTACTGGCGGCCGCGGCGCGCGGCAGTCGCTATCGCTGGGCGGCGACTTCCGTGGCCGGCGTCTACAGCGCGTTCGTCCTGGGTATGAGTTGGGTGCTGCCGCTCTTCCCGGCGCAGCCCAAACTCGGCCCGGTCTACCACCAGCTCACGCAATTCACGCCTCCGGAATTTCCCTTTCTGCTAATTGCTCCCGCTTTTTTCCTCGACCTGATGTGGTGCCGAACCGCGCATTGGGGCGGGTGGCGGCAGGCCGCGGTATCGGGCGTGGTCTTCGTTGCAGTGCTCGCCGCCGTGCAGTGGCCCTTCGCCGATTTTCTGATGTCGCCCTGGGCGCGCAACTGGTTCTTCGGCGCCAAATATTTCGGCTACTACGCGTCCCCCAAGTCGTTCTACGTGACCTATCGTTTCTTCGCCACGGAGTCGGGACCAGCCCTCTGGCAGGAACTCGGCGTCACCCTGGCCACCGCAATTCTCACGACCCGCCTGGGCCTTGCAGCGGGCGAGTGGATGCAGCGCGTTCAACGATAATCATGAGGCGGCGAGCGGCAGTTCTCGTGGCGGCGAGTCTTCTGGCCGCGCCACTCATCGCGCACATCGGCAGTCCCGATATCTTCTTCCAAGGCAGCGCCGGACCCTACAAACTGCTGGTTACCATACGGCCGCCGCAGGTCATCCCGGGGATTGCCACGGTCGAGATCCGCAGTTTGTCCGCGGAGGTACGCGAAGTCCGCGTGGTACCGCTTTGGTTGACCGAAAAGGAGCCGCTGGCTCCGGTGCCGGACCTGGCGCGTACGTCGAAGGACGACCCGCAATTCTATACCGGCAGCCTCTGGTTGATGGCGACGGGATCGTGGAAAGTGCGCGTCGATGTCGATGGCTCGCTTGGTAAAGGCACTCTCGCAGTGCCGGTGGCGGCGCTTTCCACGCGCGTGCTCGGCATGCAGAAGACCGTGGGAGCGCTCCTGCTTCCCCTCGGACTCTTGCTGCTCTTCGGTATGATCGCGCTGGTAGGCGCCGGCGTGCGCGAGGCGCAGTTGCCTGTCGGCGCGAGCCCCAGTCCTGCACGGCGGCGGTATGCCCGATACGCCATGCTGGCCACCGCCCTGCTGCTCGCCGTGGTGGTCTGGGGCGGCGCCCAGTGGTGGACAGCCGCGGCCGGCGATTATGCCGACAAAATCTACAAGCCACTCGGCGTGAAAGCACGCGTGGTGGACGGCAGCCAGATGGTGCTGCAACTCGAAAACCCCGGCTGGCTGGACCGCACCACCGACGATCTGCTACCCGACCACGGCCACCTCATGCACCTCTACGTGCTCCATCTGCCGGATATGGATCGCGTCTGGCACCTGCATCCGGAGCGCGGCGCGGATGGCGCGTTCACGCAGCAGTTGCCCTCGATGGCGGCGGGGCGCTACGTGCTCTACGGCGACATCGTTCACGATTACGGAATCGGCGAGACCGTGACGGCGCAACTGGACCTGCCGGAGATTCACGGCAAGCCGGTACAGGGCGACGATGCGGAAAGTGGCCCGCTCGACGTGAAAGGGAATTACAATCCGGTTGTGTCGGAATTGCCGGGAGGGTATCGCATGCTCTGGGAGGGCGGCGCGCAGACCATTCATGCGCGGCGGCCCTACGAGTTCCGCTTCAAGCTGCAGGATGGCGCGGGGCAGCCCGCTTCGGGCATGGAGTTGTACATGGGGATGACCGGGCACGCCGCCTTCGTTGCGACGGATGGCAGCGTGTTCGCGCACGTGCATCCCAACGGCTCAGTGCCGATGGCGGCGCTCGGCCTGGCGCAGCCGGACAATCCGCACGCGGGGCACATGATGGCGTCGGAATTTCCTTCCGGAGTGTCTTTCCCCTATGGCTTCCCGAAGCCGGGGACCTACCGGATCTTTGTACAGATGAAGCGCGGCGGGCAGGTGTTGACCGGTGGATTTACAGCGAAAGTAGAGGACTGAGTTGAATTCCGTAAAGGGCAAGAGTGTACTGATCACGGGTGCCGGCCGTGGCATCGGCAAACGGTTGGCGATGGGTTTCGCCGCCGAGGGTGCCTGCGTTGGATTGCTGGCGCGCAGTCAGGCAGAACTGGACCTCGCGAAACTGGAGATCGAACAGGCGGGCGGTCAGGCCATGCGCCTGCGCGCCGATGTGCGCGAGCCCGAAGAACTCGCTTACGCGGTAGATCGCATGCGCAGTCACTTCGGCGGCCTCGACGTGCTCATCACCGCGGCGGGAGTGCAGGGGCCGGTGGGCCCTTTCCTCACGGCGAAGCCGAAGGCGTGGAACGAAACGGTGGATATCAACCTGATCGGGGTCGCCAATGCCTGCCGCGTGGTGCTGCCTCCGATGATCGAAAAGCGCAGCGGCAAAATCATCATGATTTCCGGTGGAGGCGCGGCCGGCGCGCGGCCGTTCTTCACCGCGTATGCGGCGGCCAAGACGGCGGTGGTGCGCCTGGCGGAGTGTCTGGCGCTTGAGGTGAGCGATCACAATGTCCAGGTGAACGCGATGGCGCCGGGCGCGGTGTATTCCACCATGACCGACGAGATCCTGCAGGCCGGCGAGGAGCGTGCCGGGCGCAAGGAGATCGAGGACGCCGAGAAGGTGCGGGTGACAGGCGGCATTACGGCGGACAAGCAGATCTCGCTGGCGCTATTCCTGGCCAGCGACCACAGCAATCACATCAGCGGCAAGCTGATCCACGTGAATGACGATTGGAAACGCTTCGAGCAGGACAATATGAAGCCCGAACTCTACACCTTGCGGCGGGTGCAGCGAATCTAGGCGTTCGTCGCATCCTTCTGATAATACGGCACGCAAATATTTGCAATGTTTGTAGCTCGCCGCCCTTTGCTCTCCTGGAGCGATGCTAAAATACGGCTTCGTTTCATACTTCTGGAGGTGGTTCGCTTGGAAATAGTTAAGGCCCTGTTGAGCTTTCTGAGCTACGTCTATCACGGGTTGTTATGCCTGATCGTTCTTGCCCTCACCTCTCTGGCGGTGGCGTCCGGCGCGAAGTCGCTGGAACTTGGCATGCTTCCGTGGACCGAAACCACGCTGCTGTACGTCCTGTTTTTCGGTGCGCTTTTCGGCCTGCTCACGATCTTCCTGGCGATCAAGGGGACGCTGCGCCCATTGTTCTTCGTGTGGAGCCTGGCGGTGATGCTGCTGCTGATCAAGGGCTATATTTTCAGCAGCTACCATTTCGCTCCCGGCGAGTTCCGCACGGCGATCTATCTGATCGTCGGGTCGATCATTGGAGTGCTCGGCGCCTGGGCCCGGATGTCACGCCGGTCCGCGCGTTAACCGCAGCATAATCCAGTGGTTGGGTGGTCTCGGCGGCCTTCCGCCGCCCCGCCCTGAGTCTTAAAAGCGGACAGCGCTTTCCGAAAACGAACATTCCCGGAGCCTGCCGCCGGACGCAAAATCCGGCAAGCCTCTGTATTGCGCCAATTGCCCGTAATTTCCCCGATGGAAGGGCAATTGCAGTACTGGCGCATTCAGCCTCGGGAAAAAATGAGTCATATTCGATCTATCCTAGCCATGGCCTCGCTGGTCTCATGCCAGGCCGTCTTCGCGCAATCGTCTGAAGTCTCCATCCAAACGCCGCCGCCGCCGAAGTACGTGGGCCGCTTCCTCAAGCCGTTTCACCTGGAGCGCCGGCAGGTGGCGCCGGTCAGACTGAGCAATTCGCCCCGCCTGGAATCGCTGGTGCGGTCGGGGAATCTGTACCTCTCGGTGCAGGACGTGATTGCGCTGGCGCTGGAGAACAACCTGGATATCGCGGTGCAGCGCTATAGCCCGTTTTTGGCGCGCGAAGTCCTGCGGCGCGCCGAGGGCGGCGGTTTTCTGCGCCAGGTGGACACCCCGGTGGCCGCCGGTCCGACGTCGGTGAGTACGGCCGGAATCAGCATCAACGGCAACGGCCTCGGCGGAGGCGGTGGCTTGGGCGGCGGCGGAGGAATCGTCAGCCAGATCGGCCCGGTGCCTCCCAGCCTGGACCCCAGCCTATTCCTCAGCTACACTGCAGGCCATAACACCACGCCGCTGACCAATACGCTGCTCAACCAGACCACCGCGCTGACGCAGGGCTTCCGGCAATTCGTCTTTCAATACCAACAGCAGTTCAATACAGGGACCAGCGGGAGTTTCACTTTCGTCAACTCGCGCAGCCTGCTGAACAGCTCGACGCCACTGTTCAACCCGTCGGTCAGCGGCTTCTTCGATCTCCAGGTGAACCAGAACCTGTTGCAGGGGATGGCGGTCAGCGTCAACAACCGCAACATCCGGGTGGCCAAGAACAACATGAAGGTGACCAATCTGCAGGTCAAATTGCAGGTGGTCACCACAGTGAGCGCGGTGCTCAACCTCTATTGGGATCTGGTGAGTTTCAACGAAGCCGTGCGAATCAAGGAGCAGGCGATGGAGACGGCGCAGAAACTCTTCGAGGGCAACAAGAAGCAGGTGGAGATTGGAGCGTTGCCGGCCATCGAAGTGACGCGCGCGGCGGCCGAAGTCTCGGCCAGCAAGGAAGACCTGTTGATCGCGCAGACCAATGTGGCGCAGCAGGAGATCGTGCTAAAGAACGCGCTCAACCGCAACAGCATGCAGAACACCTGGCTGGACGATGTCCACATCGTGCCGCTCGACAAAATCGAAGTGCCGCAGACGGACGAGATCCGGCCAGTGGCTGACCTGATTCAGGAAGCGGTGGAGACTCGCCTGGAAGTGGAGCGCAGCAAGGTCAACCTGGATAGCTCGCAGATCCTGCTCAAGGGCGACCGCAACGGCATGCTGCCTAACCTGCAGGCCTTCGCGGAACTCACGAATCACGGCTTGGCCGGTCCCGCGAACCCGCTGTACAACAACTGCTGCGGTCAGCCCAACGACTACTTCATCGGCGGGGTTGGCAACGTGCTGGGGCAGATCTTCCGGCGCAACTTCCCCGACTACTCGGCGGGCTTCTCGCTGAATATTCCGATTCGCAATCGCGCCTCGCAGGCCGATTACGTGACCGACCAGTTGCAATTGCGCCAGACCGAACTGCAGTTGCAGCGCACCATGAACCAGGTGCGGGTGGATGTGAAGACGGCGCTGATCGGGCTGCAGCAGGCACGCGCGCGTTACACCACGGCGGTGGATACGCGAGTGCTCGCCGAGGAGAGTTTGAAGGCAGAGCAGAGCCGCTTCCGCTATGGCGTGGCGACGGTGGCCCAGGTGATTCAGGCGCAAAAGGACCTGGCGAACGGGCAGGATAGCGAGCTGCAATCGATGGCGAATTACACGCACGCCAAGATCGCTTTCGATCTGGCGATGGGCCGCACGCTCGACATCAACCATATCTCGATGGACGAAGCGATCTCCGGGAAAGTGCAGCGCGAGAGCGTGATCCCAGCCACGCTGCCGGCGCGGGCGGTGGGACGATGAGCATCCTGGGAATGAAGCGCCGCATCGCGGTGGCGGGTGTGTTGGCGGCGTTGCAGTGCGGGGCGCAGACGCAGCTTCCGTTCAGCGTTGAGAAGCCCGCGGGGGCGAAAATTCTGCGTCCTTACCGTGCGCCGGTGGTAGGTCCCGTGAGGCTCTACAATTCGGGCCGGCTGGTGAGCCTGATTCGCGCGGGCAAGCTGTACTTGACGGTGGCGGACGCGATTGCGCTGGCTATCGAGAACAATCTGGGCATCGAGACCGATCGTTACGGTCCGCTGCTGGCGGACGCGTCGCTGTTGCGCGCGCAGGCCGGCGGGCCGGTGCGCGGCGTGCCGAGCGCCAGCGCGCAGGTGTCGAGCGTCAATGCGGGCGTGGGCGTGAACGGTAGTTCGCAGAGCGCGGGACTGGGCGGCGGCGGAGGCGGCGGCGGAGGCAGCAGCACCGGCGGTGCGACCATTCAACAGGTGGGTGCGATCACGCCAAACCTCGACCCCGTGCTGCAGAGCGCATTTACGCAGGCGCACCTCACACAGCCGCAGACGAATACGATTTTGAGTCAGACCACTGCGCTGGTCCAAAGCGTGCGTACTTCCAATAGCACGCTGCAGATGGGCTTGATCACCGGCGGCGTGGTGCAGTATCGCAACTACCAGCAGAGGCTGGAGGAGAACGCGCCCAGCAACAGCTTGAATCCGGCGTCGGGTCCGCACATGGATTTGGCATTCCGGCACAGCCTGTTGCAGGGTTTCGGAATCAAGCTGAACGACCGCGCCATACGTATCGGGAAGATCAACACCGGAGCGTCGATTGAGTCCTTCCGCTCGCAGTTGTTGAACATGGTGGCGGGCGTCCTGAACAGCTACTGGGATCTGGTCAGCGCCGATGAGGAGTTGCAGGCGCGCCGCCGCTCACAGGCCAACGCGCAGAAGTTCTTCGAGGACACGCAGAAGGAGATCGCCGCGGGCGCCATTCCGCGGGTCGAAATCTCGCGCGCGGCAGCCGAAGTGGCGACGCGGCGGCAGGATCTGGTGGTGTCGGAAGCCAACCTGCGGCAACGCGGCAATGCCTTGAAGGAACTGCTGGTGCGCGTGCCGGATCCGGCGGTGGAAGCTGCCGAGATTATCGCACTCGACCGCATACAGATTCCGGATAACGACGACCTGCCTCCGCTGCGCACTATGGTGACGACGGCGATGGCCAAACGTCCCGACGTGGCGTTGGCGGCGATGCGCGACCAGACGTCGGAGATTTCGCTCGCAGGCACTGCGAATCCGCTGCTGCCGAGCATTCAGGTGAACGCGCAGACTTTCAATCGCGGCGTGGCGGGAACTCCGCAGGTGAACGGCAGCGGCACGCCGCCGAACCCGTACTTCGTGGGCGGCTACGGCACCGCGCTGGGGCAGGTATTCCGGCGCAATTTCCCCAACTACTCGGGGGGCGTTTCGATCTCGGCGCCGCTCTACAATCGGACGGCGCAAGGCGATTACGGCATCGACCAGCTGACGCATCGCCAATCGCAGCTTTCGGCGCAGCGCGACATCAATGCCATTGTGGTGGACATTTCGGCGCGCATGTCGGCGCTGCGGCAGTCGCGGGCCCGGTATACGGCGGCGGTGGATACCCGGAAGTTGCAGGAGCAGTTGCTGGCGGCGGACCGCTCGAAGTTCGCGTCGGGCATGGCAACGTTCACGGACATCATCAACGACCAGCGCGCGCTGGTGGTGGCGCAGATCTCCGAGGTCAATGCGCTGTCGGCGTACGCGCATGCGCGGGTGTCGCTCGATCAGACGCTAGGGGAGACGCTGGAGCGCAACGGGGTCACACTGGAAGAGGGCTTGAGCGGCAAGGTGACGCGTGAATCGCACATGCCCGACGTGGTGCAGTAGGGCTGCCAAACGGGCGAGCTGCGCTCGCCGTCGTTCCCTGAGGGTCGCGGCTCTGATGGGGGCTCGTATGGGC
>JBDTPR010000284.1:0-8055 GCA_039932635.1 Candidatus Solibacter sp. | reverse complement strand
AAGTGCATCGCGAAGCGCAGCCACTTCCCTGGCGATCTCGGTAGTGATTGGGAGGATGCGGAAGATCGGATTGGAATCTAACTCTTCCAAAAGGCTCTCAATTTCCCTCAGACCGCCCTTCCCCGGATTCGTGTTCGCGATTTTTAGCAAGCTCATCGCGCTTAACCCGAGGGAGCCGCCGTAGAGTTCGGCATTCTCGAGTGCGCGTCTTTGCTCCCGTGACAATCGCTTCGGGTCCGAAAGCCAGCGCACCACGATGTGAGTGTCAAGCAGGAGTGAAGAGACCAACTACTCCACGCCCCTCTCGCGCCTTATCTCCTCCCACATACTGAAATTGACGATGTCACCAGTGATCTTCACTTTGCCCGCAAGTATTCCGGCCGACGACTTGAACTTCGTTTTCTTCGCCGGGGAGAGTGTCGCAATGGGTCGCCCACGCTTAGTGACCGTGATGGTGCCTCCGTGCTCCTCGACTTCGTCAAGCAGTTCGATACATTTGGCCTTGAACTCGGTCGCGCCAATCACGCGGGTCTTCATAACCTGATGATAGCGCGAACCGCTCATCTGACCGCTAGGCCCGCCCGTCCCCAGGCGCCGATCGGCGTCACGGGTCCATCCAACTGATGGACTTGGAAGCTCACTTCCCTGCCCTTGATCGCCACTTCCGTCCACCCGAAAAACCAGCCGTCCTCGTACTTGCCGCTGAGCCGCAAATGCCCGCCGGCGCTGGGCAGCGCGATATAGCGGACGCCATCGAGTTCCGCGTGAATCAACTGATGGACGTGCCCCGCGATCACGCAGCAGATGCCGTACTGCTTCGTTAGCTTCTGCAAAGGCCCGTTGGCATTCCCTAGCGCCGCATCCAGCAGCCACGACGGCCGGTGCGACACCACGAATTTCACCGGCGCTGCCGAATGTGCCCGCAAGTCGCTTTCCAGCCAAGCTAACTCTCCCGGCGGCCATCCGTCCGAACGGCTATTATCGAGCACCGTGAAATGCACGCCGCCCGCATCGAAACTGTAGTGCGGCGGATGTGCGGCATACTGCTGGAAGAGACGCTCCGAAGGCGCGCTCCAGATATCGTGATTCCCTGGCGAAAGATATAGGGGAATCTTATTGTAGGGCTCGAGCACGCGGCGGAACGCGCGCCATTCACTCTCGGCAGTGGCATCGTTGCCGCCTTGAATGCTATCGCCCACCGACACGACAAACTCCGCCTTGCCTTCCGAAATCTGCCGCCAGATGCCTTCGAAGATTCCGGCCTGAACCTCTCCCGTGCGATCTCCCAGCAGCACGAAATGCGGTGCCGGAGCGTGCGCAGCGAACAACGCCAGAGCAACCAGCGCGAGCGCGGCCGGAACGAAGCGCCGCATCATTTTTCCGGCGGCGCCGCCAGAAAACGATACCCCACGCCGCGCACCGTCAACAGATGGCGAGGCTTGGTCGGATCGTCTTCGACATAGCGCCGCAAACGTACGATGAAATTGTCGATCGCCCGCGTATCCGTATCCTCGTGAAGTCCCCACACTTCCTCCAGCATGGTCTTGCGAGGCACCGGCTTGCCCTCGCGCCCAATGAGAAAACGAAGCAGGTTCGCTTCCATTAGCGTCAGAGGGAAAACCTGATCGCGGACGTGCAACTCCAGCAGGTCGAAGTGCACCGATTTATCGCCAAAAGTAAAAGTGTCGGGCGCCTGCGCCGGGGGCGCGGCCGCGGGAGCCGGCTGCGAGGCCGCCATCCACTGCCGCCGCCGCAGCAGTCCCCGAATCCGCGCGATCAGGATGGCGAGTTCGAACGGCTTGGTAAGGTAGTCGTCGGCGCCCGCTTCGAAGCCCTGCAAGATATCCTCCGCGTGGCCGCGTGCGGTCAACATCAGCGTTGGGATGAACTGTCCGGCATGGCGCAATTCGCGCATCACGCTGAACCCGTCCTTGCCCGGCAGCATGATGTCGAGGACCACCACGTCGAAGCGATCCGCCACCGGGAGCAGTCGTTCGAGCGCCGCCTCCCCTGTATCGACAACATCCACCAGGTAGCCTTCGGCTTCCAGGTTGAAGCGCAGTCCTTCGGCCAGATGCAACTCGTCTTCCACTACCAGGATGCGGTTCATTTTGCGATCGGAAGTTGCAGGGCGAAGGTACTGCCGTGCCCCGGCCCTTCGCTTTCCGCCCAAGCGCGCCCGCCGTGCCGCTTGGCCACCGAGCGCACGATGAATAGTCCGAGCCCGGTCCCCTTTATCCGCGAGGCCAGCGGACCGGGCACCCGATAGAATCGGCGGAACACGCGATTCAGTTCGGTCTTCGGAATCCCGGGGCCCTGATCCTTGACTCGTAACACAATGAAGCGCCCGTCCAGGTGCTCCGTTTCCACCGTGACGTTGACCTCCGCAGCCGAATACTTCACTGCGTTGTCGATCAGATTTGTCACCGCCGCCTGGATTTCCTCCTGATCGCCGAAGACGGTGGCCGGGCCGCTGGGGCGGTAGCGCAGAGCCTCGTCCGGCACGCGGTGCAACTTGCGCACGCGTCCCACCGCCGTGCGGATCACTTCGTCGAAATCGATTCGTGTGGGATTGGAGTGGCGCGCCGCGCTGCCCACACGCCCCGTGCGCAGCACCTGCTCGATGGTGTTCAGCAGGCGGTCGCTGTCCTCCAGCATGATCTTGTAGAATTCCTTGCGCTTCGCATCGTCCACGGCGCGCGTCTGCAAGGTCTCCAGATAGAGACGGATCGACGCCACGGGAGTCTTCAACTCATGGGTGACGGCGTTGATGAAGGCATCGTGCTGTTCGTTGCGGCGGATCTCACGCACTAGAAAAATCGTATTCAGGAGGATTCCGCAACTGATCATCAGCACCAGCAGAATTCCCAGTACCAGCAGAATTCCGTGCCGCCAGTTCAGCAGGAAGTAACCGATGTAGAGGACCAGGACGATGGAAATCAGTCCGACGCCAAACGCAATATGCCCGGCGATCGATCTGCGGCGTCCGGTGAATTCCATACTTTCAGGGTAACGCGCCCGCGCTCGGGCAGGTTATCCCGCAAAGAAAACTATGCTGCTTCGCGCTCCGAAACCAACTGGCTCTCCACCGTAGCCACCTTCACGGCTTTGGCGAGACCCACGAACTTCATCGCATTGATGAGCAGCCAGCTCATATCCAGTTCGTACCAAGCCAGACCGTGGCGCGCCGAGGTGGGGTGCGCATGGTGATTGTTGTGCCAGCCTTCGCCGAAGCTGATGATGGCGATCCACCAGGTGTTACGCGAGTCGTCACGCGTATTGAAGCGGCGCTTGCCCCACATGTGAGTGGCGGAGTTTACCGCCCACGTGACATGCAGTCCGGCAACGATGCGCAGATTGATTCCCCACAGGAACACTGCGACCCCGCCCCACCACAGCAGCGCGGCGCCGAGGAAAGCAAGCGGCACCCAATGCCAGTCGTTCAGCCACACATAATACTTGTGCTTGGCCAGATCGGGTGCATAGCGGCTGAGCATCTTGGTATTGCGGTGGTTGCTGTTGCCCCAGAGGATCCAGCCCATGTGCGACCAGAAGCCGCCGTCGCGCGGCGAATGAGGGTCGCCGGGCTGATCGGAGAGTTGATGATGCATGCGGTGAGTTGCCACCCAGAAAATCGGTCCGCCTTCCAATGTCATGGTGGCAAAGGTGGCAAAAACATATTCCAGCCAGAGGGGCACCTTATATGAGCGGTGGGTATGGAGGCGATGGTAGCCCATGCTGATCCCCAGCCCGATCGTGACATAGTAGAGCCCAACCGCGACAGCTAGCGCTTTCCAGCTGAACATGAAGAGGGCGGCAACGGCCCCAACATGTAGAAACACAAGGAAATAGGCTGTAAAACGGTTCAAGCCCTGGCGGTAAGCGACATCAGCAACGCTTTCAGTTTTCACGTTTCCCCTCAGATACGTTGATACTCTCCAAATCTATCAGGGGGCAACGCAGGCCTGTGTAAGAGTTATGTAATTCCCAAAATCGCTAGCGGGTACCCAGATATATGTCATGGATCCGCAGCAGTCCGACCGCCCTGCCTCCCTCGTCCACCACCGGCAGCGCCGAGATCTGCGACCGGCGCCTCTCCATCAACTCCAGCGCCTGTCCCAGCGACGCATCCGGACCTACGGTCACGGGGCGCGAGGTCATCGCGTCCGATGCGGAGAGCGTACGAATGTCGTCGTGATTGGTGAGCGCCCGCCGCAGGTCGCCATCGGTCAAAAAGCCTACCAGGACGCCATCGGCGGAAAGCACGCACGCTCCTCCCAGGGGACGACGCGTCATGGCGATGATCACGTCCTTCAACCCCATATCGGGCGGCACCCAGGCAACCTCGTCGCCGGTGTGCATGGCCGCGGACACGGTCAGACGTAAATTCCGCCCCAACTGCCCGCCGGGGTGGAACCTGCCGAACTCCTCGGGGGTGAAATTGCGGGCGCACATCAGCGCGATGGCCAAGGCGTCGCCCAAAGCCAGGGCGGTCACCGCGCTCGCCGTGGGAGCCAGATTGTGCGGATCCGCCTCGCGTTCCACCGAAGCATCCAGCAGCACATCCATCTGCGCGGCGAGGGGCGAAGTCCGATTCCCCAGGATGCCGATCAGGGGCGAGCGGAACTGCCTCAGCAACGGCACCAGCGCCTGCAACTCGGCCGACGCACCGTGGTTAGAGAGCAGTACGGTGGGATCGCCCGGCGTGTAGATGCCCAAATCGCCATGCACCGCTTCCGCCGGATGCAGAAACACCGCGGCGGTCCCAGTGCTGCAAAGCGTGGCGACGATCTTACGGGCAATATGCCCGCTCTTGCCGATTCCGGTAACGATCACCTTCCCGGGATGCGCCAGAATCAGGTCCACCGCGCGGATCAACTCGCCATCCAACCGGGCGGCGGCGGCCCGGATCGCGCCGGCCTCAATCTCCATGGCGGCGCGCGCGGCGGCGAGCCAATCGGTCTCCGGCCCAGGATTCATGGGAACTTTAATCATCGCATGCGTGCGCGGATTGATATTGCTTATGGGCTCTATCAACGATTTCGTTTTCCCTTCGGCGCACACCCTGAGCAACCATGTAGAATGGCAGCACCTAGCTCGGCCCCGGAGGGGCGCATGCAATTCTCGTCATACCAGAACGAAGGCTTCTACGATGAGATGTTCGAAGCGGACGGCACGCCGAGGCCGCACTTCCAACTGGTCCAGGACATCATTGAGTCCCTGTCCGATGGCCAGTTGATCCGCTATAAACACGCCGCCGAGCGTCTCCTACTGCAACTGGGAATTACCTTCAACGTCTACGGCGACACCGCCGGAACCGAACGTATCTTCCCCTTCGACCTGGTCCCGCGCATTGTGCCATCGCATGAATGGGACCGCATCGAGCGCGGCCTGAAGCAGCGCATCCACGCGCTCAACGCCTTTATCGACGACATTTACCACGACCAGAAGATTCTCAAGGACGGCGCGATTCCGGCCGAAGTGGTCACCTCCGCCGTCTCCTACCGTAAGCAGTGCCACGGGCTGAATCCGCCCTGGGGCGTCTGGTGCCACGTCACCGGCACCGACCTGGTGCGCGACCGCGACGGCGAATACTACGTCCTGGAGGACAATCTGCGCGTCCCATCTGGCGTGTCCTACGTCATGGAGAATCGCGAGGTACTGAAACGCATCTTCCCAGGCGTCTTCGAAGGCCTCTCCGTCCGCCCTGTGATCGGCTACCCCGGCCACCTGCTGGAAATGCTGGAGAGCCTTGCCCCCCACCCGGTGGGCCAGCCGCGCGTGGTGGTGCTGACGCCCGGCATCTACAATTCCGCTTACTTCGAGCACAGCTACCTCGCCCAGCAGATGGGCGTCCAACTGGTGGAAGGCCGCGACCTGGTGGTCAAGGGCCGCGATGTCTTCACTCGCACCACCCGCGGACTGGAACGCGTCGACGTAATCTACCGCCGCGTGGACGACGACTTCCTGGATCCCCTCGCCTTCCGCGCCGATTCCATGCTCGGCGTCCCCGGCCTGATGGACGCCTACCGCGCCGGACGCGTCGCCCTGGCCAATGCGCCCGGCAACGGCGTGGCCGACGACAAGGTGATCTACGCCTACGTGCCCGACATGATCCGCTACTACGAGGGCGAGGATCCCATTCTCCCCAACGTACCCACCTACCTTTGCTGGCGCGATGACGACCGCAAGTACGTGCTGGAAAATCTGGAGAAACTCGTGGTGAAGACCGCCAATGAGAGCGGCGGCTACGGCATGCTGGTGGGCCCCCATTCCACTCAGGCGCAATGCGCGGAGTTCGCGGAGCGCATCAAAGCGGAGCCCCGCAACTACATCGCGCAACCTACCCTGGCGCTCTCCCGCGTGCCCACGATTGTCGATGACCACTTCGAAGGCCGCCACGTGGACCTTCGTCCTTACGTGCTCTGCGGTAAGGATATTTACGTGCTCCCCGGCGGGCTGACGCGGGTCGCCATGCGCAAGGGTTCGCTGGTGGTCAACTCTTCCCAAGGCGGCGGCAGCAAGGACACCTGGGTGCTCGAATCGCCCGTCACTGCGCGTGCGAACGCCCCCAACGAGAGCACTCCCAACGCGGCCGCTCCACCGGCAGGAGGTCAACAGCAGTAGCCATGCCGCAAACCAAACCCCTGCTCAGCCGCGTCGCCGAAGCCGTCTACTGGCTCGGACGCTACATCGAACGCGCGGAGAACGTGGCGCGCTTCCTCGACGTCAATCACAATATGATGCTCGACCTGCCGCAAGGTTACGCCGACCAATGGCAGCCGATTATCGATACCACGGGCGATAGCGCCGAATTCCTGGAGCGCTACGGCACTGCCACGCAGGACAACGTAGTGCACTTCCTGGCCTTCGATCCGGAGAACCCCAACTCCATCTACTCGTGCGTGGTAGCGGCTCGCGAAAATGCACGCAGCGTGCGCGAGACAATTTCCTCGGAAATGTGGCAGCAGATCAACAACCTATACCTGCTGCTGACCGCCGAAAGCCGCCGCCCCGAGCCCGCCGACCTGCCCACTTTCTGCCACCAGGTACGCATGGGCTGCCATCTGGTTCACGGCATTCTGCACGCGACTATGAGCCACAACGAGGCCTGGCAATTCATCCGCCTGGGCACCCTGCTGGAACGCGCCGACAAGACCACGCGCATTCTGGACGTGAAGTATTTCATCCTCCTGCCCTCGATCAGCGATGTCGGTACGCCTTACGACGACGTGCAGTGGTCCGCGGTGCTCAAATCCGTCAGCGGCTTCGAGATGTATCGCAAGCGTTACGGGCGCATCTCGCCCGACCGCATCGTGGAGTTCCTGTTGCTGGACAGCGAGTTTCCGCGTTCCTTCCGTTACTGCATCGGCCTGGCAGATCGCGCCCTGCACCTGATCACTGACACGCCCGTCGGCACCTATGCCTGCCCCAGCGAACAACGCCTCGGCATCTTGCGCAGCGAACTGGATTTTGCCGGCGTCGATGCCATCCTCACCACCGGACTGCACGAGTTCTGCGATTCGTCACAGACAAAAATGAATACAATAGGCGAATGCATCAATGGCGACTTTTTCGAGCACCGGCCGCTGACCACCGAAGCCCGGATGTGAGGGGATAGCGATATGACATTCTGCGTGGGAATCACCGTCGAAGAAGGCCTGGTGGGCATTGCCGATACGCGCGTTGTCGCCGGCAACGAGTGCCTGGTGGCCAGGAAAACCGCCACCTATCAGGGCCCTGGCTTTGCGTTTTTCGTGATGCACTCCGGTCTGCGCTCCGCACGCGACAAGATCCTGCTCTACTTCGAAGAGGCCTTCGCGCGGGAGTCGAAAACTCGCGGACGCCTGTTCCGGGTGGTGAATCTGTATGCCCAACAGGTGCGCCGCGTCTCCGTAGAGGACGGCGATGCGCTGCGCGCCGGCGAGTTGAAGTTCAACGCCTTCTCCTTGATCGGCGGGCAGATGTCCGGCGATTCGACCCACAAGCTCTACCTCGTGTACCCGGAGGGCAACTGGGTGGAAATCGGTCCCGACACGCCATACCAGATCATCG
>JBDTPR010000283.1:0-8058 GCA_039932635.1 Candidatus Solibacter sp. | reverse complement strand
CAAGCACGGGTCTGTGCGGGGGGTGGCTGGCAACGGCCATCCCTACCGCGACGGACGGAAAGCTAGTGAACGCTCCCTCACGGTCGCGGCTCTGATTGAGGCACTCATTTCGGGGCCGCGGGCCTGAAGCGTTTAATACAATAGGACTTCATGTCGCGCACGTTTCGCACCTTATGGGCGAGTGTGATGCTCACCTCATTCGCCATCTGCCAGACTCCGCCTACCCCCTGGGACGTCAATAATCCTCCCGGGCCGCGGAGCACAGTCCCAATCGATACCCGCACCGGCACGTGGATGAATCTCGATGTCAGTCCCGAAGGCAACGAGATTGTCTTCGAACTGCTCGGCGATCTCTATTCCACGCCGTCCGCGGGCGGCGAGGCGAAGGCGCTGACTTCCGGAATCGCGTGGGACATGCAGCCACGCTATAGCCCGGACGGCAAGCACATCGCCTTCACCAGCGATCGCGGGGGCGGCGACAACATATGGATCATGAACCGCGACGGCTCCAACCCGACTCAGGTCTCGAAGGAAGACTTCCGTCTGCTCAACAGCCCCGCGTGGTCGC
Organism: Candidatus Solibacter sp.; assembly: GCA_039932635.1. Taxonomy (GTDB): domain Bacteria; phylum Acidobacteriota; class Terriglobia; order Bryobacterales; family Bryobacteraceae; genus Solibacter. The sequence goes on along the minus strand of JBDTPR010000283.1, from coordinate 7,490 downwards.
CGGACGGGCAGTTCATCGCCGCGCACAAGCACTTCAGTAGCACGCGGTCGCTGGGGTCTGGCGAGGTATGGCTGTATCACATCACTGGCGGCTCTGGCGTCCAGATGACGAAGAAGCCGAACGATCAGAAAGACGTGGGCGAGCCGGTCTTCTCACCCGATGGGCGCTACATCTATTTCAGCCAGGACACCACGCCCGGCGGAGTCTTCCAATACAACAAAGATCCGAATGCGGGCATCTATACCATCCGCCGCCTGGATCGCGCCAAGGGCGATATCGAAGACATCATCCGGGGCGCGGGCGGCGCCGTGCGGCCCACTCCCTCGCACGACGGCAAGCACCTCGCCTTCGTACGCCGCGTGCGCCTGACCACCGCGTTGTTCCTGCGCGACCTCAAGAGCGGCGAAGAACATGCGATCTTCGACGGCCTGGATCGCGACATGCAGGAGACCTGGGCCATCCATGGCGTGTACCCCACGTTTGCGTGGACTCCCGATGACAAGGCCATCATCTTCTGGGCGCAGGGGAAAATCTGGCGCCTCGATGTGGAAACCAAGGTGCGCCAGGAGATTCCCTTCCACGTCGTGGGAACGCGCGAGATCACCGAAGCGGTGCGCTTCCCCATCGAGGTGGCGCCGGATCGCTTCGAGGTGAAAGCTCTGCGCGATGTCGTGGTCTCGCCCCGCGGCGATCAGGTGGTCTATGTCGCGCTGGGCCGCATCTACCGGCGCGCGCTGCCCGAGGGAACCCCAACCCGGCTCACGACGCAGACCGATCACTGGGAAGCCGCGCCCTCCTTCTCACGCGACGGCAAGTGGATTGTGTACACGACGTGGGACGATCGAAACCTCGGCGCCGTGCGGGTAGTCGCGGCGGCCGGCGGAGAGGGACGCGTCCTCACCCGGGAACCCGGGCATTATCTGGATCCGTGCTTCACGCCGGACGGCAACCGCGTCGTATACCAGAAGGCGACTGGCGGCGGGCTGGTTTCGAAACTGTGGTCGCAGGATCCCGGGCTCTATTCGATGGCGGCGGACGGATCCGGAACTCCTACTCGCTTCTCGAAAGCGGGATCGAAGGCGCAGTTCGGAGCGCGCAGCGATCGCGTTTTCTTCCTCGATGAGGAAGGTAACGGGGACGGGGAGAAGGGTCCGAAGACGCTGCTGAAATCAATCGACCTGGATGGCAGCGACATGCGCAGCGTGGCGACGAGCGACGACGCGGCATGGATTGCGGTCTCGCCCGATGAGCGCTGGATCGCCTTCACCGAACTGTGGAATTCGTATGTGATGCCGTTCCCGGCGGTCGGCCAGGCGATGGCGATAGGGCCGAAAGCGACCAGCGTGCCGATCCGACGGTTGACGCGCGATGCCGGCGAGAACCTGCAATGGTCGGCGGCCGGCGACAAGGTGTATTGGTCGCTCGGCCCGGAACTGTTCGAGCGCGAGTTGAAGGATGTGTTCCCGTTCCTGCCGGGCGCCGCGGAGAAGCCTGCCGCGATTCCCGAGAAGGGCCGCAACATCAGTTTCACGGAGGCCGCCGATAAACCGGCGGGCGTGATCGCCCTCACCGGCGCTCGCATCATCACGATGCGCGGCGATGAGGTGATCGAGAAGGGCAACATCATCATCGAAGGCAATCGGATCGCGGCGGTTGGCGCGTCGGCCAGGGTGCCGGCGGGCGCCAAGGTGATCGACGTCACGGGCAAGACGATCATCCCCGGGCTGATCGATGTCCATGCCCACGGGGCGCAGGCGCAAAACGGGTGGGTGCCGCAGCAAAGCTGGGTAAACTACGCGGCGCTGGCGTTCGGCGTCACCACAATCCACGACCCCTCGAACGACACCAACAGCATCTTCAGCGCGAGCGAGATGGTGAAGGCGGGGATGGTGGTGGGTCCGCGAACGTTTTCGACCGGGACCATTCTCTACGGCGCGGCAGGGAATTTCCGGGCGGAGATCAACAGCCTGGACGATGCGAAGTCGCACCTGCGCCGCTTACAGGCGGTGGGCGCGTTCAGCGTGAAGAGCTACAATCAGCCGCGGCGCGAGCAGAGGCAGCAGGTGATTGCGGCGGCGCGCGAGTTGAAGATGATGGTGGTGCCGGAAGGCGGGTCGTTGTACGAGACCAACATGAGCATGGTGGTGGACGGGCACACAGGCATCGAGCACGCCGTTCCCGTGGCGCACCTCTACGACGATGTGACGCAGCTTTGGCCGAAGTCGAAGGTCGGCTACACGCCCACGTTGATCGTCGGGTACGGAGGATTGTGGGGCGAGGAATACTGGTACGCGCATTCCAACGTTTGGGAGAACGAACGGTTGCTGCGCTACGTGCCTCGCGAAGTCGTGGACCCGCGATCCCGGCGGCGCCCTATTGCAGCAGAGGGCGACTACAACCACTTCGAAATCGCGAAATCGGCGAAGCGGCTGAATGACGCCGGCTTGAGCGTACAACTCGGCGCCCACGGACAACTGCAGGGGCTGGGTCCGCACTGGGAACTCTGGATGTTCGAGCAGGGCGGTATGACCCCGCACCAGGCGCTTAAATGCGGCACGATCAACGGCGCGCGCTATCTGGGACTCGATAAGGACGTCGGCTCGCTCGAGCCCGGCAAGCTCGCGGACCTGGTGGTTCTCGAAAGGAATCCGCTGGTCAACCTGCACGACAGCGAACATATACGCTACACGATGGTGAACGGCCGCCTGTACGAGTCCGACACGATGAACGAAACCGGCAACCGGCTAAAGCCGCGCGCGAAGCTTTTCTTTGAATAGACGCTGGCGATCAAGTGCGCGACGCGAAGCCATCGACAAGCAAGTGGAGCGCCGCCGCAATCGCTTCAGTTGTGGTGATTGCAGTCGCCACCTCCTGCGGAGGCCACGCCAACCCGTCGCTGGACGACGCGAAGGCTTCTGCCGCCACCGCACCTGTTCTCCTGTTCAATGGCGCCGGAGTTTCGCGTAACGATATCGCCGCGGTCAAAGCCATCCTGACGAACAACCAGCTCCGTTATGCGGAGGCGGACTCGGCGCAGTTGAACCGCATGGACCAGGCAGAAATGCGGCGATATCGTCTGCTGATCGTGGCGGGCGGAAATTTCGTCGAAATCGGGCAGAGTTTGACGCCTGTCGCAACCGCGAACATACGTCAGGCGGTGCAGGACGGCTTGAGCTACCTGGGAATTTGTGGCGGTGGTTTTCTTGCGGGGAAATACGATCCGCCCTACAACGGGTTGAATTTGACCTCTGGTGTGCGGTTCGGTTTTTACGCGGCCGAAGGTCGAGGCATTCGCAAGGCGGCGGTGCCGATTGCTGTTGTCGGAGCGCCGACGCTCGATCAGTATTGGGAAGATGGTCCGGAGTTTACCGGCTGGGGATCGGTTGTCGGTAAGTATCCTGACGGCGCCCCCGCAATCGTGGAAGGATCCTTCGGCAGTGGATGGATAATCCTCAGTGGAGTCCATCCCGAGGCGCCGGAAAGCTGGCGGCACGGAATGACATTCAATACCCCTGCCAGTGTCGATAAGGCCTATGCCGGCGCCCTGGTCCGCGCCGCGCTGAACCGGATCTCGCTAGCGCATTAGCACCCCTGGTTGCGCGCGGCTAATTGGGCGTGGGCTTTTGTGCGGAATCCAGAATAAAGCGGACCACCGGCACTTTCTCCGATCTCAGTTGCAAGCCCAATTGGTCTCTTAGCTAGCAGCGTACGGCGCCACAATGGGACAGGTGAAGGAACCACCACCACTCCCAACTACCGCACGCCGTTCTGACGACCGGAGCCAGCATTGAGGGGTTTGCTTGCGATCAATACCAACGATCAGATGATCGTACAGGAAGCGCGACGCGAGCGATCTGATCGGGCCGGGTTCGTGGACTCGGCGTACGGCCAGCGTCGCGCCGCCAACTCGGCAGAGGTGCGGAATCGAGCTGAACTTCACCCTTCGCGGTGAGCCCCTTCATCGCACTTGTCGGGCTCGGCCTTGGCGACCTCCGGCGTCACGTTTTCCTTGCCGCCCTTCAACACCACGCCAAGGACGGCGGCCAGCACGGCGTACTTCACTTTCGTCTTCCGGGGCATGGGCAGGTCGTGCGGCACGACATAGGCATCATGCGAGTGGTCAAGAGCCCTCCCGATGCGCATCTCGTTCAGGTCGTACTCCAAACTGCTTGCCACAATTGGCTCCGTTCAGTTCGCAGGTGTGGATCAGGCTCATGAACAGATCGCCGACTCCGGACCGGCAGCCGCGACAAATCTGAAGACCGACTCGTCGGAAGAATTGCGGCGGGCACGTACGATCAGAAGGCCGCCGAGATGCGTGAAGACCAACAGCGCATGCGAATCACGATGAGAGAGGGCCATCCGGCCGTGCCACCTGCAGGGAGGCAATCGATATGATGGCGGAGAGACAGGGATTCGAACCCTGGATAGAGTTTCCCCTATACACGCTTTCCAAGCGTGCGCCTTCAACCACTCGGCCATCTCTCCAGATCGCAATGTGCGAGGCTTTTTACAGCATAACATGAGCCGCGCGATGTCCTTGCAAGGGGCTTAAAATAACAATGTGAACCGACCCCCGATCTCGCGGCGCGCATTGCTGCTTACCTCCCTCGCCGCCGCGGGCTGCTCGAAGCCGAAAGCCAAACGATTCCAGGGTTTCTGCTTCGTCGCCAACCGGGACGGACGCTCCGTCGCTGTGGTGGACCTGACGCGCTTCCGCACGCGGCAACAGATCGCGCTGGACGCCGCGCCCTCACAGATCCTGTCGCGCCCGAAGACAACTCAGGCGTACGTCCTGACGCCCTCGAACGGCACCGTCCACGAGATCGAGGCGAGCCTCCTCAAGATCACCAGGCGTACGCGAACGGGCAACGAAGCCATCGCAATGAGCATGTCGCGCGCCGCCGATGCCGTCTGGGTCCTGTATCGCGATCCGCCAAGCCTGGTGGAGATTCCCTTCGCCACCATGAAGCCCGGGCGGCACGTGAAATTATCCGCTCCGCCGCTCGATTTCGACCTCAGCCGCAAGGCCGATGAGGCCTGCGTGGTGAGCGGTGCGGCCCGAACCATCAGCATCGTTTCGCTGACGCAGGCGTCAATCAGCCGTACGATTCAGGCGGCCGCGGAACCGTGCATCGCGCGCTTCCGAGGCGATGGCCGGCAACTGATCACCGCGAGCCAGACGGATCGCAGCCTCACGCTCTACGACACGCCCACCGGGAAGACTGTGGTGCGCTTGCCCCTCTCTATCGCGCCGAAGGAGTTCTGCTTCACGGCCGATGGCGGGCATCTTTACGTCAGCGGCGAGGGCATGGACGCGGTTGTCAGCGTGTTTCCCTATCGCACCGAGGTGTGGGAAACCCTGCTCGCGGGACATGCGCCGGGAGCCATGGCGATCTCAGAGGAAACCGATAAGCCGCCTGCGTATTTGCTGGTAGCGAATCCGGACGCGGACAGCGTGACCGTGCTCGATGTGGAAACCGGAAAACTGGTGGCGCTGGTGCGCGTGGGCAGCGGTCCGCGTCAGATTGTGATCACCCCGGATAACGAGTATGCGCTGGTACTGAATGAGCGCTCCGGGGACATGGCGGTAATCCGCATCTTCTCGCTGGGCGGCAATCAGGTGGGAGGAGATCGCGTGAAGCGCTACAAGTCCGCGCCGCTATTCACGATGATACCCGTAGGCGAGGGTCCGGTGAGCGCCGCAGTAGTGGCCCTGACTTAGCGTCGGGGGACAGCACTGCAGGGCGCAACCCAGCATCCGCTCGCGCCTCTGGCCCGCAGCCAGGAATCGAATTTCTGGTAGCGCTCGTCACCCAAAGCGCTGCGCAGTTCGCGCGATGCCTGCGTCAGGGCTCCGGCCAATCCGGCTTCCATTGCTGTCAGTTGCTGCCTGGCGCTGTCGGACACTGTACCCGTGTCGGCCAATTCCAGGCGAGCCTGGAACACTACCTCCCCGGAAGGCGCTCGTAGACTGGAGGCGCGGTTGACGAACGCCGCGGCTATTGAGTTCAGTGACGCCATCTCGGAATCTGTAAAGCCGATCGCGGCTTGAATCGTCGGCGGCGCGAGAGTATTCGCCGGCGGAGTCTCTGTGATGCGGCTGCGTGTTACCACCGTGCGGAAGAAGGATTCGAGCGGGCTGACTTGTGGCAGGTCCTGGCCGAACGCCCCGGCGGCGAGGCAAAGGAGTACAGCGTACTTCATAGATCCTCCTTATCGGAGAGTATGACACAGGGGCCAGAAGAAGGCCGCCCCGCAAATAATTATCTCGCTAACCAGTCGCACACTCAGACGTCTTTGTACTATGATGTCTGAGTATGCCGAAGCCCGATTCCCTGCAAGGCTCGCTCGATCTCCTGGTCTTGAAGATCCTCTCCCGTCGCCACCCGTTGCATGGCTACGCCATCATGTCGGCGATTCAAGACATCTCCGGCGAAGTTCTGCGCGTGGAGGAGGGCTCGATCTATCCCGCCCTGCACCGCATGGAAGAGGCGGGCTGGATCTCGGCCAAGTGGATCACGAAGGATACCGGCCGCCGGGCGCGTATTTACGAGCTCACAGCGGCCGGCAAGGGGCAACTCGCAAACGAGGAGTTACGTTGGGAAGCCGTGACCTCGGCGGTGAATCGCGTACTTAGGATGGCCTGATATGTCTCGGTGGACGCGGATTACGAATGCACTCGGCGGCGCGCGCCTGGATCGCGAAATCGACGAGGAGATAGAATCGCACCTCAGGGAGGCGGCCGAACATGGCCGCGACCCCGGCGAGGCCCGCCGCGCGTTCGGCTCGCCATTGCGCCAGCGCGAGGCCAGCCGGGACGCCAAGGTCTCGGCATGGCTGGACTCCGTGCGCGCCGACACGGTTTTCGCCCTGCGCCAGTTGCGCAAAAAGAAGGCCGCCACGGCAGCCGCGGTGCTTTCGTTGGGACTCGCGATCGGCGCCTGCACCACCGCGTTCCGCCTGATCGACGCGCTGATTTTCCGCCCGCTGCCCATCGCGCAACCCGAGCGCCTCTATGCCCTCGGGCGCCGCGGCGTCGACCCCGCGGGCAGACCTGGCATTGCAAGGAATTGGGCCTACCCCTCCTTCGTACTGATGCGCGCCGCCGTGAAGGGCGACGCCGAATTGATCGCGGCCGCCCCTCCCAACCCCACGGACCTTACCTACCGGAACCAAACCGAAACCGAGCGCGCGTACGTACAGTATGTCTCCGGCTGGATGTTCGGCCAATTCGGACTACAGCCAGCCGCGGGACGCGTCTTTACCGAGCGCGACGACGAGCGACCCGGCGCCCATCCCTACGCTGTGCTGTCGCACGACTACTGGCGCCGCCGCTTCGCGGGCGACCCGGCAATCGTGGGCCGCACCTTCCGCCTGAGCGAGACGGTGTACGAAATCGTCGGCGTGGCCGCGGCGCCCTTCACCGGCACGGAGCGCGGCACGGTCACCGACATCTTCCTGCCCATGATGATGCACAAAGCCGTCAC
>JBDTPR010000282.1:0-8129 GCA_039932635.1 Candidatus Solibacter sp. | reverse complement strand
TGCTGGTGGTAGTGGAGCGCACCGGGAAAAGCTTGCGGGGTCCAGCGCGCGACGTGCTGCTCTCCGAGGCCACCGGTAAGATCGGCCACGGCTGGGGATTCGGCGTGCACGCCGCCATGGACCAGACGGGCGCCATGCTGGGACCTCTGATGATGGCGGTGGCGGTGATGCGCCAGCAGCATTTCAATACGGCGTTTGTGTGGCTGGCGTTTCCCGCGGCGGGAGCGCTGTTGGCGTTGCTGGTGGCGCGGGTCCTTTACCCGCAAGCCGGCCAGGCCGCGCCGCGCGAAGTCACCCAGTCCAGCCTCCCGCGAGTCTTCTGGATGTACGTCGCGTCGGCCGGGATGCTGGCCTTGGGCTTCGTAGACTTCCCGCTGCTGGCCTTCCACTTCGAGAAAACGCAAGTGGTTGGACGGGCGATGATTCCGCTGCTGTTTTCGGGGGCCATGGGGTTGAACGGGTTGACAGCGTTGATCCTGGGACGGCTCTTCGACCGGCACGGCATCCTGGTGCTTTCCCTGGGCGCGCTGGTCTCGCTGTTGGCGTTGCCGCTCGGGTTCCTGGGAGGGACTGCGGCGGCAATCGCCAGCATAGGCTGTTGGGCTACGGGGATGGGTGCTCAGGACGCGTGCCTGCGGTCGGGGATTGCTCAAGTGGTTTCCATGAACAAACGCGGCAGCGCGTTCGGCGCCTTCAACGGTGTCTACGGCATCATGTGGTTCGTGGGCAGTGTCGCAATGGGATGGCTGTACGACCACTCGCTAGGGGCGCTGGTAGCCTTCGGGATGGCCGCCCAATTGGCCTCGGCGGCGATGTTCTTCCGCATGCGGGGGCCGCTGGCTGCCGCCGCCAATGAGTGAGGGACGGAGAGGTCGGGCATGAGTGGTTTCCGCGCCCTATAATGAACTCTCATGGGCAGCTCCTCCGCAACGCCGGGATCGAACGGGGCCAGTGAGGGCATGGATCGGGATCGTCCCCATCTGGGCATTCATGCCATCAATATTTACGTTCGTGATCAGGATCTCAGCCTTCGATTCTACCGGGATCAACTCGGCTTCGATCTGGCATTTGACGCGCAGCTTCCGACGGGCCAACGGTGGCTCGCGGTGGCGCCTCCCGATGGCAGCGCGATGCTGGCGCTAATCGCGCCGAAGGCCGAGAGTCGCGAGAGTGCGCTGATCGGCCGGCTCACAGGTATCGTCCTTGTGACGGACGATGTCCCCGCCAAGTATGCCGAGTGGCGCAGGCATGGCGTCCACTTCCACTACGCGCCGCGCCTGAGGCGGGTGAAGTACGAACGCCAACCCCATGCCCCGCGTATGGGCATTGAGCCGGGCAACCTGCCTTGGGGCGGCGTGTTCACGCACTTCAGCGATCCGGACGGGAACTCGTTCGCGCTGGTCGGCTTCGACGAAGTCTCCAGGGAAATTGAAGCCGAGCGGCGCGCGATTGCCAATAAGCGCGAAGCGGAACGCCGCAGCGCGCAAGAACTCGAAATCGCCATGCAGGTGCAGGCCCGGCTTTTCCCGCAAATCCCGCCGACCATTCGAACCTTCGACTACGCGGGGACCTGCATACAGGCCCGTCAGGTTGGCGGAGACTACTTCGACTTTCTGGACCTTGGCGGAGGGCGTTTCGGGCTGGTCACGGGAGATGTCGCCGGGAAGGGAATCGCCGCCGCCCTGCTGATGGCGAACCTTCAGGCGAATCTCCAGATTCAGTGCGAAATGCCTTTCGAACAACCACGGCAAATGCTGCGATCGGTGAACCAGATATTCCACAAGAATACGATTGAGAGTGCGTACGCGACCCTGTTCTTCGCGGAGTACGATGATGAGCGGCGGTGCTTGCGATACGCCAACTGCGGACACCTTCCCCCACTGCTGCTGCGGGCCGACGATACGCTGGATCGGCTGGACTCCACGGGCACGGTGCTGGGGCTGTTCCGCGAGTGGGATTGCGTCGTTGAGGAGCGAGCGCTTCACCCCGGCGACACGCTGGCAATTTATACCGATGGCATCACCGAGGCGTTTAACGACGCGGACGAAGAATTCGGCGAAGAGCGTCTGATCGACTCTCTGCGCCGGTATCGACAACTGCCGGCCATGGAGATGGTGGCGGCAGTGGTCGACGATGTCCGCCGATTCAGCGCGCTCGAACAGAGCGATGACATCACCTTGACAATTGCAAAGTGTCGATGACCGCTAGTCTGCGCGCAACGCCGTCATGGGGCTGATGCGCGTAGCTCGCAGGGCGGGTAGCACACAGGCCGCGGCGGCGGCGACAATGCCCACCAGGGATGCCAGTCCGAACGTCAACGGATCGGTCGCGCTGACCTCATAGAGCAAGCTGCCGAGGAAGCGCGAGAACCCGAAACCCAAGACGAGTCCGGCGACGGTCCCCCAGAAGGCGAGCTTCATGCCGCCGCGCACGATGCCGCTTACCACGTCCTGAGGTTTGGCTCCGAGGGCCATGCGGATTCCGAATTCCAGCCTGCGCTGGCCCACGGAGTACGCGATGACGCCGTAGACTCCCATCGCCGAAAGGAGGAGCGCGAGTGCCGCGAAAAGGCCGATCAGCACCAGCGTGAAACGAGAGGTGGCGTAGGATCGATCGGCGATCCGGTCCATGCTGCGAATCTCGGCCACCGGCAGGCTGGCGTCGAGTTCACGCGTGGCGAGGCGCAGACCGTCGGCAAGCGCGGTGCTATCGACCTCGGTGCGAAGGGCGATGGAGAGCTCGCGGAAGGTGAATGGCTGCTGCGGCTGCGGCCACCAGAAAGCGGGGCGGGCCGCGAGGCTCGATGGCGTATCTTTGATGTCGCGGACAATACCCACTACGGTCATCCAGTCGCTGTCTGCGGGGTGGTTCTTGAAGGTGACTTGTCCCCCCAGCGCGTTCTGGTTCTGCCAAAATCGGGCCATCGCCTGATTGATGATGAGTACCTTGGGAGCGGCAGCGGTGTCGTGTTCACTGAACTCGCGGCCTTGTGTCACAGGGATGCCGAGCGAGCTGAAATAGCCGCTGCTGGCGATGTGATAACGGGCCTGAAAAGAATCGTGAGGCCGCGGGGTTTCTCCGCGAATATCAAACCCGCCGGCATTGTCATCCCATCCGGTCCAGGGCAGGTCAGAGCCGATGCCTGCCTGGGTGACGCGCGGCAGGCTGCGTAGTTTCGCCAGCAGACTGTTGGAGAATTGCGTGACCGCGGCCGCGTCCTTGTAGGCGGCTTGGGGCAGCGAGATGGTCGCGCTGAGCACGTTGTCGGCATGGAAGCCGGGGTCGGTCCGCAACAGGTTCAGGAAGCTGCGCAGCATCAGGCCCGCGCCTATCAGTAAGGCGCAGGCCAGGGTGATTTCGCTGATCACCAGCACGCTGCGCAAGCGCAGTGTGGTGTGGCTGCTGGTGGTGCTGCGTCCGCTTTCGTGGAGCGATCCGCGCAGATCGGTCCAGGATGCGTTGATGGCGGGGGCGAGGCCGAAGAGCAGGCCTGTGAACGCGGCAGCCGCGAAGGTAAACAGGAACACCGGCGCATCCACACGGATATCGGAGGCGCGCGGGAAATCGGCCGGCAGCAAAGATACCAGCAGGCTGGTGCCCGGTACTGCAATGATTCCGCCCAGAACTCCCCCGGCAAGCGCAAGCAAGAGGCTCTCAGTCAGCATCTGGCGAATCAGGCGGCCGCGCCCCGCGCCGACTGCGGCCCTGACAGCCATTTCGCGCTGACGTGCGGTAGCGCGCGCGAGCAGTAAATTGGCGGCGTTCACGCACGCCAGAATCAGCACCAGGGCAACGGCGCCGAGCAGGGCGAACAGCAGCGGTTTGGTCTGACCGACAATTTCAGTTTCCAGCGGACTGATCAACGTTGCCACGCCTTCGCTGCTGCCGGATTGCTCGCGCGCGATCTGCTCCATCGTGGCCAGGAATTCGCCTTGCGCCTGCCCAAGGGCTACGCCCGGACGAAGGCGCGCGATGGCGTCGAGATAATGGGAGCCGCGATCCTTTGGTGAGTCGAAGGTGAAAGGCACCCAGAGGTCCACCGTATCGCCGTAGAGAACCGCATGATAGGCATTGCCAGGATGCTGTACGCCGGCCGGCATCACGCCGACAACGGTGTAAGGCGTGCGGTCGAGCCGGATGGTTTTGCCGAGGACATCCGCCGCGCCCTGTAGCGTGCTGTGCCAGAGACGATCGCTGATCACCACCTGTTTGCCGTTGCCCGGCAGTTCATCGTCCTGAGTGAATTCGCGGCCCATGGCGGGCTTCAGGCCCAGGACGTGAAAGTATCCGGCGGTGACGGCGAAGGCGGAAAGACGTACCGGATTGCCCGTGCCGGACAATTGCAAATCGCTGTGCACATACGCGGCGAAGGATTCGAAAGAACGCATGCGCGAACGCGCATCGCGAAAATCGTTGGGATTGATGGGGAACTTCGGATGGGTATCGCTGCGCGTGTAGGCGCGCACCAGGCGCGCGGCATCGTGGAACGGCAACGGGCGGAGGAGCACGCCTTCAACCACGCTGACGATGGCGGTTGTCGCGCCGATGCTGAGCGCCAGAGTGAGGACCAGGACTGCGGTGAACCCCGGTGTTTTTAGCAGCGTGCGAAAGGCGTATTTCAGATCTTGCAGTGTGGTCTCAAACATGGCAGTCCGCCGCTTGTCCCGGCACTCCTCTTGAATTTGGGCGACTCCGCCCAGGGATTTCAGCGCCGCCGAGCGGGCGGCGTCGAGGGAAAGGCCCTCGGAGCGGGCCGCTTCGATTTCCGCTTCCAGGTGAAAGCGCAACTCTTTGGCAAGGTCGCGTTCGACCGCACTCCGCGCGAATAGCGACAGCAAACGTAAGCGCAAAATATTCCATTGACGCCCGTACATGGTTCGTTAGACCATCTGAACCACGAGACCGATAGCATGCGACAAGCGCTGCCAGTCAGCCAGTTCTTTTTCAAGTTGCTGCTTGCCGGCCCTGGTCATGGAATAGAACTTGGCTTCGCGGCCGGTCTCGGTCTTCATCCATTTCGACGAGATCCAGCCCTGTTGTTCCAGGCGGTGGAGGGCGGGATAGAGCGCGCCTTGCGTGACCTGCAGCACGTCATCGCTGACCTGCCCGATGCGTTTCGCGATCGCCCAGCCGTGTTTCGGCTCGATGGAGATGGTCTTGAGGATGAGGAGGTCGAGGGTGCCTTGAATGAGATCGGAAGGGCGGCTCATGTGCGCATGCCTAAGTTACCTACAAGTGATGCCTAAATAACTTATACATGGGCTAAGCCGGCAAGTCAATATTGCAATCGCTCCCTCACGGTCGCGGCTCGGATTGTCTCGGCTCGGATCAGAGCCGCGCGCGTCAGCAAGCGGTGGTGAACGAATCACACGGCCACGGCGCCAAGGCGAAAAAAACCCGGGCCAGGGGCTAGCCTGGACCGGGTCGAGGGGTGACCGAAGAAAACTTATTGGTTGGCGGGCTTGCTGGGCATGCTGGCCGGGGTGCGCTGCTTCTCCAACTCGTCGGAGAGGATCACGGCATCCGCCAGATCGCGCATGGGGCGGCGCAGACGCCGGCTTTCATTGCGCAGCTTGAGGTATGCATCTTCTTCCGTGATGTTCAACTTGTGCTGCATGATGCCCTTGGCGCGTTCCACCACCTTGCGGGTTTCGAGCGCGCGTTTGGCTTCGAGGGTTTCGGACATGAGGCGCGCGTTCTCGATGGCGATGGCGGCCTGCCCGGCCACCACTTTGACGAAGTCGATTTCGTCTTCGGCAAACTGGTGCGGCTCGCGAGTGTAGATGTTGATGGTGCCGATGACGGTTTCGCGCGTGAACATGGGCACGGAGAGCAGGGAAGAGAGCCCGGTCTTGCGTGCCAGTTCCGGATAGCGGTACTGCTTCTCCTCCAGCACGTTGGGAATCATGATGGGCTGGCCTTCGCGGATCACGCGCCCGATCAGCGAATCTTCCACTTTCAGCGGCATGCGGTGGAGGTAGTCTTCGCTGGAGCATCGCGCCGCGCTGATGGTGAGTTCTTTGCGCTCTTCGTCCACCAGCATGATGGAGCATACGGGCGAATCCAGCTTGTCGGCGACCATTTCCGCGATGGTCTGCAGAATGCGGTCGAGGTAATTCTTTTCGTTGAGCTTACCGGCGAGTCCGGCGAGCGCTTCCATGCGGCGCGTGGCGCGCTCGGAGCGTTCGGCGAGCTTGCTCTTGGTGATGGCTCCCCCCATCTGTTCGCCCAGAAAGCTGACCAGCCCAATTTCATCCTGAGTGTGCGGATGCTGACTCTTGTGGTGGATGTTGATGACGCCGATCAATTCTCCATCGGTGATTAGCGGGACTGAAAGGAAGGCCTCATAGGTATCCTCCTGCAGTTTCTGGAAGCTCTTGAAGCGGGAATCGGCAGCGGCGTTTGCGCCGAGTGCGACCACGCTCTGATTTTGCGCGACCCACCCGGTGATGCCTTCGCCCATCTTCAGTTTGATGTGGCCGATTTCCTTGGTGTGGGGCAATTGGGATGCCCGAAGTACAATCTCCTTGCGATTCCTGTCGACGAGGTAGACGAGGCAGGCATCGCAACTGGTGACTTCGACTGCCAGTCCAATCAATTCCTGTAGCATTTTCTCCAGTGAGAGATTGGAACTGACAATGTTGCTGATTTCGTGCAGCAGCTCGACTTGGCTTTTGCTTTCCATTACCGGCACTTGATGGCGTTCTCCTAGCTTCGAGTGTACGGGCCGGATTCGCTAGGCGTCCAATTGAAAGTTTCTATGCGCGTTATCAACCGGACCATAAACCGTTGATGACGAACGCATTACAGTCGATGGTCCGGGTGGTACTAGCGGAATAGCTGCGGCGTCAGATCGGCCAGATAGTTGCGCCAGTTGCGCCACACGTGGCCTTCTTCGGAGGGCGCGAAAGTGTGCTTGATCTGATGCTTGTCCAGGGTCTCGTGGAGCGCCTGGGCGGCGGCGAACAGGCTGTCGGTCTTGCCGCAAGCGATGTAGAAAAGCTTCAATTTCTTGTTGGTGGCGGCCGGGTCGGCGAGCAGGTCCTTGTACTGCGTTTCCAGTCCTTCGGCGCGGCCGGCGGCGGAGAACGCGCCCACCTGCGAGAAGATATCGAGGTGGTTGAGGCCGATGCTGAGCGCCTGTCCGCCTCCCATGGAGAGTCCGGCGATGGCGCGGTCGTTGGGCTTGGCGGAGATCCGGTAGAGCTTCTCGGCGAAGGGCATGACGTCCTTCAGCAGGTCGTTCTCGAACGCCTTGGGGTCTGGCGGCGCGGGCGTGGCAGGCGGGGTGATGGGGCCGAGGTACACGTCCTGGCGGGCGCGGCCGTAGGGCATGACGACGATCATCGGCTTGGCCTTACCGGCGGCGATCAGGTTATCGAAAATCAGGTTGGCGCGGCCGACTTTCACCCAGCCGTTCTCGGTGTCGCCGGAGCCATGCAGCAGGTACATCACGGGGTAGGTGCCCTTGCCGGCTTCGTAGCCCGCGGGCGTGTAGACATCGACGCGGCGCCAGACGCCGAGCGTCTTACTCTGATACCAGTTCTCGTGGACGGTGCCGTGCGCGACATCCTGCATGTCGTAGGGCGCGGGCTTGTCGCCGGGGATGGTGAACAGCGAGGACGAGCCGCTCTCGCCGAGCTTGATCGCGGGATTCAACGGGTCGAGCACGTTGACGCCGTTGATGCGGTAGGTGTAGCTGTAGATGGCGGGTGCGATGGGTCCGACGGTGACGCTCCATATGCCGTCGTCGGCCTTCTTCATGTCCTGCGCGCCCTGCGCGAAATCGCCGGACACTTTCACGTCGGTGGCTTCCGGAGCGCGCAGGCGGAAGGTCACGGTGCGGTCGGCGGCGACCTCGCAGAATTTCACAGCGGGCGACGCATTGCCCCGTCCGCCGCGGCCGGCGGGCGCCGCGGGCGGCTGGGCCAGCAGCAAGGGTGCGCAAATCAGGGAGATGGCGTACAGGGACAGTCTCGACATGCCATGGATTGTATCAGCAGGTTCAATGGCGCGCGAGGGCGGCGGACGCGCGTTCGCCTAGCGCGCCGTGGTGGCCGCCTCCAATGCCAGGTAGCGGCCGCGATCGGCTTCGGGTTCGGCCTGGGACTTCACGTCGAGGCGCATGC
>JBDTPR010000281.1:0-8147 GCA_039932635.1 Candidatus Solibacter sp. | reverse complement strand
CTCGAAGGCCACCTGGTCCTGCGAAATCGCGCGCAGGAAATCCAGCAGGTACTGCGCGTTGAAGCCGATTTCGATGTCGGGACCGTTGTACTCGCTGCTCACCGTCTCTTCGCTCTCTCCGGTCTCGACACTGGAAGAGAATACGCGGACTTCGCCGGCCGCAAACTGCACGCGGATGGCGCGCGAACGCTCGTCCGCGAACTGCGCCACGCGCTCGATCGCCGAGCGGATTTCCGCCCGCTCCAGTTTGGCGACAAACTGGTGATCTTTGGGCAGCACGCGCTCGTAGTCCGGGAAATTGCCGGTCAGTTTGCGGGTGATCAGCAGGCGATGGCCCACCTGGAAAAACAGGTGGTTGTCGTCGCCCGCTACGATCGCCTTGGCGTCTTCGCCGGCATCGTCGCTCAATTTGACCAGCTCGTTCATCGCCTTCTTGGGAATCAGCGCGCGGAACGGCTTGTCCGCCGAGCCGCTCTCCGCGGGCGCCGCCTGCACGTAGGCGAGGCGGTGGCCGTCGGTGGCCACCATGGTGAGGCCTTCGGGACGCATCAGCAGGAGCGCGCCATTCAGGGTGAAGCGCGATTCCTCCATGGAGATGGCGAATGAGGTGCGGGCGATCATCGCGGCGATGGTCTTCACCGGCACTTCGGCGATCGGTTCCGGCATGGCGGGCAGTTCCGGAAAGCTCTCGCGCGACATGCCCGCAATGCGGGTGCGCGAGCGGCCGCTGGTGATGCTCGCCCAGTGGTTGTCCAGGAACTTCATGTTGACGTCGCCTTCGGGCAGCAGGCGAATGTAATCCAGTAATTTGCGCGCCGGAACGGTACCGGCTCCTTCCTTTTTGACCCGGGCTGGGCAGGAGCAACGGATGCCCAGTTCCAGATCGGTAGCCGTGAGCGTCAGCCTGTCTCCCGCTGCTTCCAGCAGCACATTCGAAAGAATCGGAATGGTGGTTTTCTTCTCCACCACGCCTTGCGAGAGACTCAACTCACGTACCAGATCGCTCTTGTTGACGGTGAATTCCATGCCCGCTGCTCCTGTCCGTTTTCTGGCTGATGAAAGGGTATCTAAATTATACTAAATTCAAGTACTTTTCGCCATATGTTCGGGGCTGTTACGCGATTTACACAGCTTTTCCCGAGGTTTTCAAAACAGCATTTGTGCAAAACCTAGTAAACCTATTGTAATGAATCCATTAGACTGTGGAGTAACCTGTTCAATTCGGCTTCCGTGTGGCGTTCCTTCTCGATCTTGTTGATGGAGTGTATGACGGTCGTGTGATGCTTGCCGCCAAAGGCGCGCCCGATCTCCGGCAATGACGCATTGGTGAGTTCTTTCACCAGGTACATGGCCACCTGCCGGGGGTACACAATCTTCTTCGTATTGCTCTTTTCCTTGAGCTGCGACTGCTTCACCTGGAACTTCTCGGCGACCGCTTTCTGGATGGCGTCAATAGTCACGCGGCGGTCCTGCACGTGCACCAGGTGCTTGAGCACCTGCTGGGACATTTGCAGGTTGATGGGGGTCCCGGTGAGCGACGAATAGGCGATCAGTTTAACCAGCGCCCCTTCCAGTTCGCGGACGTTGGATTTGGTTTTGGACGCCATGAAACTGCGCACGTCGTCGGGCAGTTTGACGTTCTCCGCCTCGGCCTTCTTGTCCAGAATGGCCATTTTGGTCTCGAGGTCGGGCGGTTGAATGTCGGCCAGCAATCCCCATTCAAAGCGCGAGCGCAAGCGCTCAAGCAGGCCGGGGATGTCCTTGGGCGGCGAATCGCTGGAGATCACGATCTGCTTCTGGTGATCGTGAAGCTCGTTGAAGGTGTGGAAAAACTCCTCCTGCGTGCGCTCTTTGTTTCCCAGCAACTGAATGTCGTCCACCAGCAGGACGTCGGCCTCGCGATAGCGCTGGTGGAACTGCTGCATGCGCTCGGTGCGAATGCAGGAGATCATCTCGTTCATGAAGCGCTCGCTGGAGGTGTAGATGATCCGCATGGCGCCGTGGCGGTCCATCAGTTCGCGCCCGATGGCGTGCATCAGGTGGGTCTTGCCCATGCCCACGCCTCCGTAAAGGAAGAGCGGGTTATAGCTGCGCGAAGGGTTTGTGGCGACGCTCTTGGCCGCGGCGTGGGCGAACTGGTTGGACGCGCCCACCACGAAGGAATCAAAGGTGAATTTGGGATTCAGCGCCGAAGACGAGGCTTCCGTATCGCTGTAGCCGTTGGTGACGGGCGGCGCCACCATGGCTTGGGGGGCGCGCGGACCGGCGGTTTCGTAACTCACCCGCCTGAGGCTCAGGCCAAGTTCGTGTATGCCGGCCGCGATCAGGCTGGAATACTCCGTTTCCAGCCACAATCGAGTCTCGCGGTCGGGGACGGAAACGTACAATGTGTCGCCCTCTTGGCCGACGCACGCGGTACCTTTTAGCCAGTTGTCGAAACTGTCGGCACTCACCCTCCGCTGCAGGTAATTACGTATTTGATCCCAATCGTTCATCAGTTTTTACACACGAGTCGCACAGTATTTCCACAGGGTATTCCACAATTGCTCAGAAACCGTTTGTGTGGACAACAGGAAAGGAAACCTGGCGCGATGCCCGTTACACCGTACCACCTTCGCAGCGTCTGTGATCGTAACCGAAAAGTAGAATAGCACAGCGAAACACCTTGTCCACAAGATTATAAGTGCTTTGTTTTGTGTTTGTTTCCCATAACGTTTGACAACGGTTATGTTTCCGCGCAAAAATAGAGTTTTAGCTGAGCGGGAGTAACTCAGCTGGTAGAGTGCGACCTTGCCAAGGTCGATGTCGCCGGTTCGAATCCGGTCTCCCGCTCCAAATTTCCGCCCTTCCCGATCGCCATGAATAACCGAATAGGTTTACTTTCCGCGGTTTTCGTGCTGGCCTCCTTTCCCGTACTAGCCCAAGATTATAAACTGGAAGCGGTCGCTTCAGCCGCCCCCGATGTTCCCACGCCGTACGCCAGCGTACTGCAAGCCTCGGGGCACCGCATAAGCGGTCCCGGCGCGGTATGGTGCGAGGTCTGGCTTGCCAAGTCATTGCTCCTCGGTCCTAAATCAACTGACGCGGCAATTACGCTGAACGTGGCTCAGGGATCCCTGCTCGGCGTGATCCGTTTCCCCGGCAAAGGCGCGGACCGGCGCGGGCAAGTGATTCCGGCGGGCCTATATACCCTGCGGTACAGTCTGTTCCCGGTGGATGGCGCGCATTCCGGCGTGGCGCCGCAGCGCGACTTCGCCCTGCTGACACCCATCGCGGCCGACCCGGACCCGGCTGCCAGGCCGGCTTACGAAGAGTTAATCAAGTGGAGCGGCAAAGCCTCCGGCACGCCGCATCCGGCGGTGCTTTCCCTGGAAACCCCTCCTAACGGCGCGACCGCCCCCTCCGTGGTGAAGGAAGGAGAGCACGATTGGGTGCTCACGCTTAAAGCCGCCGACCTGACCTTCTCGATCATCGTAGTGGGCAAGACCGAGGGGTAACCAAAGCTTTTCGCCGTCGTCTAACCCCTTTCTGCAAGAGGGGGAAAGATGGGCGCCTTTACACAAAATGTTCGCTACGGGCTGCGTATGCTGGGGAACAATCCCGGCTTCACAGCCGCCGCGGTACTCTGTCTGGCGCTGGGAATCGGCGCCACTACGGCGATTTTCAGTGTGGTGAACGCGGTACTGCTGCGCCAACTTCCCTACGCCAATTCCGAGCGCCTGGTGCGCGTCTTTACCGAATTCCCCAATTTCCCGAACGGCGGACTGCGCCACTTCTGGGTGTCGCCACCCGAATTCCTCGACCTGCGCCGCGATGCCACCACCTTCCAGGCGATAGAAGGCTGGGTGAATCAGGGCGCCAACCTGGCGGGCTCGAGCGAGCCGGTACGGTCCACGCTGAGCTATGTGAGCGGCGGCATGCTGCAGTTGCTGGGCGTGAGTCCGATGATGGGACGCCTGCTGAATCCGCAGGACGATGCGCCGAACGCGCCGTTGACCGCGGTGCTCTCGTATGGGCTCTGGCAGCGCGCCTATGGCGGCGACGCCGGCATACTGGGGCGCGACATTCGCATGAACGGCAACGCCTGCACGGTGGTGGGTGTGATGCCCAAGGGTTTCACGTTCCCTCCCGGAGAGCTGGATCCGCCGGAACTCTGGGTGCCGGTGCAGCTCGACCCGGCGAGACCGGGTGGTCGCGGCAGTCACTACCTCAGCCTGCTGGCGCTGCTGAAGCCCGGGGTGTCGATTGTTCACGCACAGGCCGAGATGGTGCGCTACGAGAAGGAATTTTCCGCCTCGCGCGGCCCCGCAACGCACCCCTTCGACCCCAAGACGCACCCTATCGTGCTGGCCGGTTTTCAGGAGGAGATTGTCAAAGGCGTGCGTAGCGCCATGCTGGTGCTGCTGGGCGCCGTCGGTTTCGTGCTGCTGATTGCGTGCGTGAACGTGGCCAATCTGTTGCTGGCCAGGGCCGAGGCGCGGCGCCGGGAAATCGCGGTGCGCGCGGCGATTGGCGCGGGGCTGGGGCGGCTGCTGCAGCAATTCATCATCGAAGGCGTGCTGCTCTCCCTGACCGGCGCGATTTTCGGCATCGCCCTGGCGTTCGGCGGATTGCGCCTGCTGGTGGCGACCAATGCGGGCAGCATTCCGCGTGTGGGCGAGATCGGCATCGATTGGCAAGTGTTGCTGTTCACCCTGGGAATCAGTATCGCCACCGGAGTTGCCTTCGGGCTCGCGCCGGTGATCCACATGCGCACCTCCAAGCTCCACGACACGCTGAAGGCCACCGTGGGACGTGCTACCGGCGCGGTGGCGGCCAATCGATTCCGCGCGGTGCTGGTGACCAGCGAACTCGCGCTGGCGTTGATTCTGCTGATCGGGTCGGGCCTGATGGTGAAAGCATTTTGGAAACTGCAGGAGGTGGATGCCGGCTTCAATCCGAATCACCTGCTGACCATGCGGCTGGCGCTGCCCTCCGTGACGTATCGCGATCCGGCGGCAGTGAATGCTTTCTACGGCGCGCTCGGGCAGAAGCTGAATGCGCTACCCGGCGTGGTGTCGGCTGCGATCGCGAGCGGGTTGCCGCCCGAACGCCCCATCAATGCGAACGACACCATGATCGAAGGCTTCGTGCCGGTGCCCAACGGGCCGATCCAGAATATCGATTACTGGAACTCGGTATCGGGGAAGTATTTCGAAACCATCGGCGCGCACTTGTTGGAGGGTCGCTTCCTGAACGATAGCGATGGCGCGACGGCGCCGATGGCGGTGGTGGTGAACCACACCATGGCGCGCACCTATTGGCCGCGCGAGAGTGCGCTCGGGCATCGTGTGCGGACGGGGAACAATTCACCGTGGCGAACCGTTGTCGGCGTGGTGGGCGATGTGAAGAATGCGGCGTTGGACCGGCCCGCGGGCACGGAGTTGTATTTCGCGTTCGCGCAGGCGCCGCGTACTTTGAGTTGGGTGGTGATGCGAACACAGGGCGAGCCGATGAAGCTCACGAGCGCCGTGCGCGATGCGATTCGCGGACTGGATCGCGGGCTGCCGATTTCGAATATCGGGTCGATGGAAGATGCAATGTCGTCGGCACGGTCGCGTCCGCGATTCCTGACGCTGCTGCTGACGATGTTCTCATCGCTCTCGCTGATTCTGGCGGCGCTGGGGATCTACGGCGTTATTTCGTACGCGGTGGCGCAGCGCACCAATGAGATTGGGATTCGCATGGCGCTGGGGGCGCGCGGCGGCGATGTGATCAAGCTGATCGGCGCGAGCGGTGTCCGGTTGGCGCTGGCGGGTACGGTGCTGGGCGCGGTGGGCGCATTCGCGTTGACGCGGTTTTTGAGCGGCATGTTGTATGGGGTCAGCTCGCTCGATCCGATCACGTTTCTGGCGATGGCCGCTATGTTGATCGCGGTGACGCTGCTGGCATGTTATGTGCCCGCGCGCCGCGCGAGCAAAGTGGATCCGCTGATCGCGCTGCGGTATGAGTAGTTCGGCAGGCGCAGCCTGCTCCCGGCCAAAGGCCGGGAAAAAATCGAAAAAATTTCCGGCGGACGGAGGGTCTAGGCAGCCTCTTCGACCTGCACGGTCAAACGCTTCGCGAGCGCGCGAAATGCCGCCTCAATCTGGTCGAGGCGCGAGTTGTGCGACAGATCGAAAAGGCGGTCCACCACCGTCTTTGGAATGTTGAGGCGGCGCGCTACTTCCGACTTGCGAATTCCGGAGGCGGAAAATGTCCGATAGAGCCCCGTCTTCGCGGCTTGCAGGGCCGGTAGCCGGATAATGCGGTATTTCCGCCCACGGAGCTTAGTCTGCCGGGGAACTTCCTCGCCGCGCTTAATTAGTTCGTTGATGACCAGCGCAATCGCATCTGTCGCCATTTCGACGGCCTCTTCTTCGGTGTCACCCTGCGTAACGCCCCAAGGGAATCGGGGAACGTGACGACGAAACCGCCCTTCTCGTTGTCGGGTTCGAATAGGGCATGGATCTCTAACATTTTGGCTCCCTTATTATGTCAAGGAGCGGTTCGTGCGGACAATAATATAGATCTATGGCGGGCACGGTTTGCTACCACTGCAAGCAGACACTCACTCCGGGCGAGGCGCACGACTGTTGGACAACTACCGAGGCGGCGCTCACCAAGGGGCTTTCCGAGGAGCTGTTGGATGCGTGGGAGCGGTTACGCGAAACGGCCGCCGAGTTCGGGGAGCAGCGCATCTACGCATCGCACAAGTCGATCATGTTCTCGCGCAAGTCATGCTACTTCTTTGTGCGCCCGAAGAAGAAGGTGCTCGAAATCTGCTTGTTCCTGGGGCGCGAAGTGACGTCGCCGTTGATTCGACGGGTGGACCGGTCCTCCAAGACCAAGTTCTGGCACATCATCCACATCACTCATCGCGATCAGGTCGAAAGCCCGCTCACCGACTGGCTGAGAGAGGCCTACGATGTGTCCGACCCGCCGCCCGTGAAATCCAAGTAGTACTCTGACCACGCGCCTTTGAGTCGGGACCACTCCCTAACGGTCGTGGCTCTGATGTGCGCGCGGTCATAGTGTGCGCTCGATTAGCATCCGCGCGTGGTTCGTTTCATAGCGCGGCTACCTGGCGGCCGTCACCGGCAATTCCCACAGGAATTTGTGCAGGAACTTCTCCATGCGATCCAGCGTGTAGATCCAGCGGCTGTGCAGCAGCGATTCGTGCACGTCGTCCGGGAAAACAATGACTTCGTGATAGACGTCGCGCTGGCGCAGCAGTTGAACCAGGCCGGTCATCTGCTGGAAGGCGACATTGCGATCGTCATCGCCCTGAATCAGCAGCACCGGCGACTTCCAGCCGTCAATTGCACCAATCGCGGACGATTGAAAGGAAAGCGCGGCAGGGTCGAGCGAACTGCCGTACAGGTGGACGCCCGCGAGATCGACGCCCGCTTTGAAGATGTCTGAATTGCGCGCCAGCGCCTGCGCCGTCAGCAGGCCTCCGTACGAGAGGCCCCAGATTCCGACGCGATTGGGATCGACATCGGCGCGGGTCTGCAGGTACTTGCCGCCCGCCAGCACGTCCTGATACTCGCTGTTGCCGGCGGCGTTGGTGCGCGGCGCGTTGCGGAACGAGCGGCCGTAGCCCACGCCGCTGCGGTAATTGACCGAGAGCACGATGTAGCCCTGGTTGGCGAGCCACTGATTGATGCCATAGGCCCAGTGGTAGAACTGCATGTAGTGATACGCCGCCATCATCTGGCGCTGCGGTCCGCCGTGCACGAAGACAATGGCGGGACGGCGCTCGCCGGGCTTCAGGTCCTTGGGCAGGAAGAGTTGATTGTGGACCTCCATGCCGTCGGCAGCTTTGGTGAGGATGATTTCAGGCTTCACATGGGCGTCGGCCGGGAAGCCTGGACGCGTGGCCGGAAAAATTATTTTTTGGGTGGCAGCCGCGTCGCCGCTCGTCTTCCAGATGCCGAGAGATTGCGGCAGATTCCAGCCGGCGCTGAGAGTCGCGAGATATTTGCCGGAAGCGAGCGGCGCGGGAGAGGTTTCGACGCCTTCACCGGTCGTGATCTGCACGGGCGCCGCTCCGCCCGCGGCGGGCACCGACCAGATGTGGCGGCGCTCGATATCCTTGGCGTTGGTGCAGTAGAAGAACGTCTTGC